>JAITTD010000326.1 GCA_031287245.1 Bacteroidales bacterium | reverse complement strand
CCCAACGTTTTTGCCAATTCTTTTTTCACTTCGGTCAGTGCGGTGAATTGGGTGAAAAGCGTTTCGTATTCTTCTGTATCGCCTTTTACCAAGGCTTCCTGCATTTCGCCGGAAAGATTTTTCAGCAACCGCATGACGGTTTTTTGTTTGAATGCCATCAGATTCATCGGAACCACATCTGCGAGATTTTCCTCTTCGTTTTTTATTTCTATCCCCTTGTTTTGGTAAATGACGCTCAATTCGTATTTGGAAGTCAGCAATTCTGCCGTCAACTGGCTGATAGCGGGGTTGAAATGTCTGATGAAGTGGTTTTCGTCCACGCGACCTTCCGTTTGCCGGATTTGCTCATACTCTTCAAACAGGGCTTTGGTTTCGGGGTGTTGCAGTTCGATTTCGTCTGCGCGTATTTCGCCTATCAGGTAGGCGGCAACGGAAAGTTCTTCTTCGCCGGTCGCCTCGTTGCAGTCAAACAGTTTTTCGTTGCCGTAGTTGACGAGCAATCGGATGATTTCCCGTTCGGCGCGTGCTATCTCCTGCAACTGTTGCTGCTCAATATCAATGAGTGTCTGCTCGGATGCGGGCGTTGGCGTATCGCCGGATGCGGGCGCCGTATCGGGTGTCGGCGGCGCGGTGGGGCGGCGGCGCTGACTGTCGGCGGCTCTTTTTTGCAGCATCTTGTCGGCTGTGGCGGTAAGCATCCGCTCTTCCATCTCGAACATTTCCGCAGCCTCTTTCAGATACACCGCCCTTTTGATGGCATCAGGAATCAGCGAAAGCGATTCCATCACATCATTGATCATTTCTGCTCGTTTGATGGGATCGCCTTTGGTGTCGTCCAGCAACAACTGCGCTTTGAAGCGGATAAAGTCTGTTTCGTGCTGCGCAAAATATTCTTCCAGTTCTGTTGCGCTGTGCTTGCGCGAAAAAGAATCAGGGTCGTCGCCATCCGGCAGCAGCAGCGCCTTCACATTGATGCCTTCCTGCAAAAACATGTTGATGCCGCGCAGTGAAGCGTGGATGCCGGCAGCATCGCCGTCGTACATCACTGTGACGTTTTCCGTGAACCGTTTAATCAACTGAATCTGCTCGCCGGTGAGCGCGGTGCCCGAAGATGCCACCACATTCTCTATGCCCGCCTGATGCATGGATATGACATCGGTGTAGCCCTCTACCAGATAGCATTTCCGGTTGCGAACAATGCTGTTTTTGGCTTGGTAGATGCCATACAGCACTTTGCTCTTGTGATAAATTTCCGATTCGGGCGAGTTGACATACTTGCCTACATTTTTGTTTTTATCAACTTTGAGCACCCTTCCGCCAAAGCCAATCACCTTTCCCGCAAGGCTGTGGATGGGAAATATCACCCTGCCTGCAAAACGGTCGAAAAGTCCATTGTCATTTTTGATGCTTACACCTGTTTCGACCAAAAACTCTTCCTTGTAGCCGTCTTTCACCGCTTTTTTGGAAAAAGCATCCCGTGCTTCGAGGCAGTAGCCCAATTCAAACTTTTTGATGGTCTCGTCGCGAAAGCCTCTCTCCTTGAAATAACTCATTCCGACAGCCATTCCCTCGCGATTTTCGTGCAGATTTTCCTGAAACATCCGCGCCGCATACGTCGAAACCACCATCAGGCTTTCGCGTCGGTCGTTCAGCAAGCGTTCTTCGGGTGTTTGCTCCTTTTCTACAATCTCAATGCCGTATTTCTTTGCCAGATAGCGCAAAGCGTCGGGGTAGCCAAGTTGTTCGTGCTCCATCACGAAGTTCACAGCGTTGCCCGCCTTGCCACAGCCGAAACATTTGTAGATATTCTTGGCAGGCGACACCATAAACGATGGTGTACGCTCGTTGTGAAAGGGACAGCAACCTACAAAGTTGGTGCCACGCCGTTTGAGTGATACAAAATCCTCCACCACGTCAACAATACGGGTGGTTTCAAAAATGCGGTCTATGACGTCCCTTTCTATCATGAATATCTAAAACGGTGAAAATAAGTATCGAATTTTGCATTTATGGGGAATTATGAGCTATTTTCATGATTCCCATGTTCGCAGGTCGGTTCAATTGTCCATTACCCAATGATTTCCTTGTACCGTTCGTATGCTTTGTCCCATTCTCCTGAATCTTGCGGCAGAAAGGTTTGTATTTCAACGGAATTGCGCACTATCTGACGTATTTCTTCCAATGATTTCAACTCGCCTGTTGCCATCGCCTGCACCAAGAGGTTACCCATAGCAGTTCCTTCTGTCGGACCGGCTATCACGGGTATATGGATGGCGTTGGCAGTCAACTGACAGAGGTAGGCGTTTTTGGCGCCGCCGCCGATAACGTGCAGTTTCTCAATCGGGTGGGGCGATACCCGTTTGAGTTGATCCAAGGTGTAACGATATTTCAGCGCAAGACTTTCAAAAATGCAACGCACCAATTGCCCGATGGTTTCGGGAACTGCCTGTCCTGACTTGCGGCAATATTCCCTGATGGCTGTCACCATGCTTTCGGGATTCAGGAAATCGTCCGCATCGGGATTCACCAAACAGACAAAGGGCTTTTCGGCTTTTGCTCTGTCCACCAACTCGCCGTAACCATAATCCTGTGTATTCGTCCATTCCTTGCGGCATTGCTCCAACAGCCACATTCCGGTAATGTTCTTCAAAAAGCGGAAAGTGCCTCCGATGCCACCTTCATTGGTGAAATTCATCTGCTCTGTTTCCTTGCTGATGAGCGGTTTCTTCGTTTCAATCCCCATCAGCGACCACGTTCCCGAACTGAGATATGCCCAATTGTCGCCTTCTGCGGGAACTGCAGCAATGGCAGATGCGGTATCGTGCGCACCTACTGCCACTACGGGGATACTGCCTATTCCGGTTTCCTTCACAATCGCATCCGTCAGTTGTCCGATGACCGTGCCGGGCAATACGAGAGGCTGCATCAACGATACCGGCGCTCCGAAGGCGTCAAACAATTCCGACGCCCAGTTCATGGTCTTCGGGTTGAGCATTTGGGAGGTGGAAGCAATCGTAAATTCAGCCTTTTTCACACCGGTGAAGAGATAATTCAGCAAATCGGGCAGGAAAAGTAAATCCTTCGCCGCTGCGAGCAGCGAAGATCCGTTCTTTTTCATCGCGTACAACTGAAACAGGCTGTTGAACTGCATAAACTGGATGCCGGTGAGTTCATACACCTTTTCGCGCGGCAGCAGTTTGAAGTATTCGGCTAAAATGCCGTTGGTATGCGGATCGCGGTAGGCGTAGGGTTCGCCCAGTAGAGAGCCGTCGGCAGCAAGCAAGCCGAAATCAACGCCCCAAGTGTCAATGCCGATGGAAGCCGGCGCGGGCTTGCCACTCAGTGCACAGGTTTTCAGACTGTTCTTCAAAATGTCGAAGATACCGAGTATGTTCCAATGGAAATGTTCGCCGATGTTGATCATGCTATTGGGGAAACGGGCGATTTCCTCCGTTTCGATTTTTCCATTGGTCAACGTTCCGGAAATGGCGCGTCCACTGGTGGCACCAAGGTCAAAGGCAATAAAAGTATGTGCTTTCATATTGAATATATTTGCATCAAAAGTAGCAAAAAATTGGCAATATTTATCAAATAACGATTAAATTTATCAAAAAATGCCTGTTTTTACGCGCCGTACTGCCGTATCAGTTGGTTGCGGTAAGCGTCACATCCTTCCTCGCCTTCTTTAGGCGCCCACGGGGCAAAATTTTTGTCGTTCAGCGGCGAATAGGGACCGTTTTTCACCTCATATACTACGGATGCTTCGCCCAAAGGCAGAATGCAATGGAAGATGCGGGGGGCTATTTCGGCGCCATACACGCCACTTCCGGCTTTCAACACTGCATGGGAAATTACTTTGCCCGTTTCGTCAAATTCCAATACTAAAATCGTCCCTTTCAGAAGGATAAACGCCTCGCATTTGTCGGGATTTTCGTGCTTGTGAGGGCGAATATAGGTATCCGGTTCCAGCCAGTTCAACATTCGCTGCAAAGGATCGTCCAAATTGGTGTGAAAATTGTGATTCATCCGCTTGCGGGGCGATTGTCTGGCTTTGGTTGCAACGGTTTCCAGCAATGGTTCATTGATTATTATCATCGTATTTTTTATTTGCGTCCGATACCGATATATTCCAATCCGTTGTCTGCCAGTTCATTTTTGTCATACAGGTTTCTTCCGTCAATGACCAAAGGATATTTCAGCGCTTTTTTCACCACAGCCCAACTCGGCATACGGAAATCAGCCCATTCGGTCACCAGCATCAAGGCGTCGGCGTCAATAGCGGCTTCGTATTTGTCTTTGCAATAAGTCACCGGCACGGCAAGGTGCTTTTGGGCTTCTTCCATCGCCACGGGGTCAAAGGCTCTGATGGTTACTCCGGCGGCTACCAATTGTTCTATCAGTATCAAGGCGGGGGCTTCGCGCATATCATCGGTTTCGGGTTTGAACGACAATCCCCAAAGGGCAATCGTTTTTCCTTTCAAATCACCTTTGAAACGGGCGGACAGTTTGCGGAACAGGATGCCTTTCTGGTGTTCGTTCACTTCCTCTACTGCCTCTATCAAACGCATGGAATAACCGTTGTCTCTGGCGGTTTTGATGAGCGCCTTTACGTCCTTTGGAAAGCAGGAGCCGCCATAGCCGCAACCAGCATACAGAAACTTGGAACCTATGCGGCTGTCCGTTCCCATACCCCTGCGCACCATGTTAATATCGGCGCCTACAATTTCGCAGAGGTTGGCAAGGTCGTTCATGAAACTGATACGGGTTGCCAGCATCGCATTAGCGGCGTATTTAGTCATTTCCGCAGAGGGCACATCCATAAAGATAACAGGAAAGTTGTTCAGCAGGAATGGACGATACAGCCGCCGCAGGATATTTTCCGCTTTTTCGGATTCCACGCCCAACACGACCCTTTCGGGATACATGAAATCCCGTACAGCCGCGCCTTCTTTCAGAAATTCGGGGTTGGAAGCCACATCAAATTCCAGATGGACGTTTCTCTTGCCCAATTCGTCCTGAACAGCCTGTCGCACTTTCGCCGCCGTACCCACAGGTACAGTGCTCTTGGTGACTATCAACAAATATTTTTGCATATTTGCGCCCACAGTGCGGGCTACATCCAGCACATAGTGCAGGTCGGCGCTGCCGTCTTCGCCCGGGGGCGTCCCTACGGCGATAAATACTACTTCCACCTCGTTCAGGCAAGAAGTTAAATCGGAGTGAAACAGTAAACGTCCCGTTTGTGCATTTTTTAGCACCATTTCTTCCAACCCCGGCTCGTAGATGGGAATTTTTCCGCTGTTCAGGTTGTCTATCTTTTCCTTGTTCACGTCAATACAATGCACTTCCAGACCGACTTCGGCAAAACAAGTTCCCGTCACCAATCCAACGTATCCGGTTCCTACAATGGCTATTTTCATTTTTTTTAATATTTAGTTACAAATGCAACTTTTTGATTCTGCAAAAGTAATAAAATTTTGGGTGAACGGCAGATTCAACTTCTAAGTGCGACAAAAATAATTACAAAGATAGAATTTGTAAAATATCACCTTTTTTGAGTGTCATACTGTAAATGCCATTTTCCACTTCCGGCTCAAATGCCAATTTATTGATTTGGAATGAATAAATTTTATCACATTTGGGCAGTTTCAGTTGGAAAGTATGGTCAACTGATGCTTCCAAACGGGCGGATGTTAGCTGTTTGTTTGCCCACGCTGCCGACACTTCCAAGCCGCCCCGCGCACGAAATCCGCTAAAAGCGCCGACGGGAAAGGCATCGGGAAGAGCGGGCAACAAATCCACCGTGCCGGCGTGGCTTTGCAGGAACATTTCTGCTATTCCGGCACAACCGCCGAAATTGCCGTCAATCTGAAAGGGCGGATGTGCGCAAAACAGGTTGGGATACGTTCCGCCGCTGTTGGTATAGTTGAAATTCACGTCAAACGTGGGATTTAACAAGTTATACAGCATCCGGTGTGCATGGTTCCCATCCCCCAGCCGCGCCCAAAAGTTGATTTTCCATGCTTTTGACCAGCCTGTGCCACCATCGCCGCGTCGTTTGAGGGTTTCGCGGGCAGCCTGCGCCAAGTTGGGCGTTCCGGCAGGTGTTATCTGGTTGCCCGGATGCAAACCATAGAGATGCGACACGTGTCGGTGCTGCGGTTCCACTTCTTCATACTCTTCCAACCATTCCATCACTCGCCCATCACTGCCGATGCGCGTAGGGGGAAGTTTAGTCGCCGCCGTTTGCAACTGTCCCCGCAAATCCTTGTCTGTTTCGAGCAGGGTGGCGGCTGTCACGGTGTGTTCAAACAGTTCGCGTATCAGTTGGTTGTCCATAGTGGAACCCATGCAAATGCTGACGGCTTTGTTGCTGCCGGGCAGGAAAAAAGCATTTTCAGGCGAGTTGGTCGGCGCAGTTACTAACCAGCCGTGTTTCGGTTCTGCCACCAACATGCTGAGAAAAAATTCCGAAGCGCCTTTCAAAACCGGATAAATGCGTTGAAGGTAGCGCTTATCACGATTGTATTCGTAGTGTTCCCAAAGATGGGCACAAAGCCAAGCCCCACCGGTATTGATGGCTCCCCATGAAGGGTGCTCGCCCGGGGCGGTAAATCCCCACACATTGGTGATAACATGTGCTGCCCAACCGTTGGCATTGTAAAATGTTTTGGCTGTTCCTTTGCCCGATTCCACCAAATCCTCTGTCAAATGTATCAACGGTTGGTGCAACTCGGCAAGATTGGTAATTTCCACTGGCCAATGGTTCATCTGCACATTGATATCCAAGTGATAATCGCCGTTCCACGGGGTATGAATGGTATTCGCCCAAAGCCCCTGCAAATTTGGAGGCAACAAACCTGCTCGTGTGCTGGATATCAGCAGGTAGCGTCCATACTGAAAATATAGTTCCACTAATCCGTTGTCCGTTGGGTTGGAAGCAAAAGCGAGCAACCGGCGGTGCGTGGGCATGGTGTCGCATCCCGAAGCAGATGATGGCAGCGTCAGGCTTGCCCGGTTGAATAATTCCTGAAAAGCAGCAGTGTGTTGCGCTTTCATGGTGACATATTTTTCAGACGCCAGCGCTTTGTCCAGTAATTCGCGGCATTTTTTCTCAAAACCCGCATCTTTGTAATCCGTTGTGGCAGAAATGATGATGAGCGCTTCCTGCGCATCGGACACGTGCAGTTGATTACCGGATGCCTCTACTTTTCCTGTGCCGGAAAGTTTAATGCCTGCTCTTGCCAGATATCGCATACCATTACCATCCGTTCCGTTGGTGAGCCTGCCCTGCATCAGCAATTCATTTCCCACTGTCTTTGTTTCAAAAGCCTGTGGACGGTCGATGCCTATACTGAACGCCAGGGCGCCGGCGTCGGAGGCATGGATCCTTATCACCAACACGTCATTGCGGAAATCGGCGAAATACTCTCGCGTATATTTCACGTTGTCCAAGATAAACGAGGTGCGAGCAACGCCGTCATTCAGCAAAAGCGAGCGTTTGTAATTTTTCAGATGATGCTCGCCTTCGGGATATTGGTAGTCAATATGCAGGTTGCCCAATATTTCAAAACTGCCAAAAGGCACATTTGCGCCATTGCCGTGTCCGGAGCCTTCGCCGCCGCATACGAAAGTGCGATACATCAACTCCTGCGCCAAATCGTTTCTACCGGCAAACAGCAAACGACGGATTTCAGGCAGTGACGCGGCGGCTTTGGGATTACCTGCATCCTGCACGCCGCCCGACCAAAGTGTTATATCGTTGAGCACCACGGTTTCGCTGTCAATTTTGGCATCGGGCATCATGCCCAACCGACCATTGCCCAAAGGCAGCGATTCCTCCCATTTTTCCGCAGGAGCATCGTACCACATCCGCAAGGCGGAATGATTGCGATAGTCAATAGCCTGTTCGCCAAAGCAGCCAATCAACAAAACTGCGACAAAAAGGGAAATACAAATCTGAAATTTCATATTATGTTATTTTTTTACAAAAATACACATTTTTACAAAACAAAGGCGGGTTTTTCATGATTCTCAAAAAAAGTGTAATTTTGCCGTTCGGTAAATAAAAATATAAATTGCCCGAAAGGGCAAAAAAGAAAGTAAAGATGGAAGATTATAAAATCAATTTTATCAAAAATCCGCCAACGGTGGAAAACTTGAAATCGCTGTACGAAAGCGAAATGTATCAAAATTTATTGGCAGAGTTTGATAAACGCTCAAAACATAAACTTGATACAAGGGAACAGAATATTACAGCACTCTATACTTTATTAACAGATTTTCAGAAAGGGTATTTAATACTGAATATTCCGTTTGAAGAAGTCGTGTTGGAATTTGAAAAATGTAAAGATGAATTTTTGGATTATGCAATTGCTAGAATTGAGTTTTTCATCAACGAAGAAGATGATAATCCGGATGGGGAATTTCCCGAAGGAGAAGAACCCGGCGAAGAAGACAAATCAGTAATATTGGAAACATTTGGAGTTGAATGGTCATTTTTTATCAATATCTTCTGCGAATTTTATATATTAAAAACAGGCGACAAAGAGCGGCTTTTACACTTTTTGAAAACCACGCGAATGCCGTTTGCCAAAAAGTATGCAGGTCAAATAACAAAGTTGTATAAACAAATAAAATCCGCGTAAATCCGTTAATTTCGCGTTATCCGCGTGTAAAAAAATAATTCGTAATTAAAACAATATGTCAGAAAAAGTAAAAAACATCGGCTTTGTAGTAGCCGAAACAGAAGAGAAAGCCAGAGAACTGGCGCTTGAAAAATTTCCGCACCTCAAAAACAGGAAATTTAAACTCCGTCAGGACGAGGATTGCCTCGACACCTGGTTCTCGTCGTGGCTCTGGCCCATTTCCGTATTCGACGGCATAAACAATCCCGACAACGAGGAAATTAACTATTATTACCCGACCAACGATTTGGTTACGGGACCCGATATTATTTTCTTCTGGGTGGCGCGAATGATCATGTCGGGCTACGAATTTCGCGGCAAAGAATGTTTCTCAAACGTCTATTTTACGGGCATTGTGCGCGACAAACTGGGCAGAAAAATGTCAAAACAACTCGGCAACTCGCCCGACCCGATTGAACTGATGGAAAAATACGGCGCAGACGGCGTGAGAATGGGAATGATGCTCTCAGCGTCCGCAGGCAACGATATTCTTTTTGACGAAAGTTTGTGCGAACAGGGACGCAATTTCTGCAACAAAATATGGAACTCTTTGCGGCTTGTAAGGGGCTGGGAAGTAGATACTACAGGTTATATGCCCGAACACAGCAAAATGGCTATACAATGGTTTGATGCACTTTTGAAAAATACGATTATTGATGTTAATGATTTATTTTCCAAATATCGACTTTCTGAGGCATTAATGTTGATTTATAAATTGTATTGGGACGAATTTTCGGCGTGCTATCTGGAAATTGTCAAACCTGAATACGGCAAAATGATTGACGTTGAAACTTATTATAAAACTGTTGGTTTTTTTGAAGAACTGCTGAAACTTTTGCACCCGTTTATGCCTTTTATTACAGAGGAACTGTATCACGCTTTGCAATACCGCAAAGATAATGAAAGCATTATGAATGCTCAAGTTGAAAAGATAAGGAAAAGCGCAAAGAGGCAAGAAATAATAAATCAATTTGAAACAGCCAAAGAAATCATTACCAATATCCGCAATATCCGCGCCTCCAAAAACATTTCGCCCAAAGAAACGCTGACGCTGTATGTCAAAGGCAGTTACGACAACAGTTTTGACGAAGTAATTAAGAAAATGGGCAACCTTTCGGAAATAAAAATCACCGCCGAAAAGCCCGCCAATGCCATCAGTTATCTGGTCGGCACCACCGAATTTTTCGTCCCTGTGGAAATCAACGCAGAGGAAGAAATCGCCAAAATGCAAGCCGAAATAAAATACCTCGAAGGTTTCTTAAA
>JAITTD010000254.1 GCA_031287245.1 Bacteroidales bacterium | reverse complement strand
TATGGCAAATGAAAGAATAACAGAAGACATTGTACGTAATCATTTTAAAAATGACCCACTGTTCAAAAGCATTAAGTTTGAAGAACAAAAGTCGTACAACAAGCGTGTGATTGACTTGTTGCAAAATGCTTCAAAAAGTGGAAAAGGCATTGGCAAGCCCGAATTTATCATCTCGTTCCCTGCCGGAAATATTGATTATTTGCTTGTTGTGGAATGTAAGGCTCATGTTGCCGACCACCAAAGTGCGAAACTTGACAATCCGAAAGATTTTGCAGTTGACGGCGTTTTGCATTATGCAAAAGCGCTTTCGGCAGAGTTTGATGTGGTGGCTATTGCCGTAAGCGGACAGACAGAACAGGAATTGCTTGTTTCGCATTTTGTTTGGAAAAAGGGCGAGAACAAAGCCTCCGAAAACAAAGCGGATAAAAAACTCCTTTCTATCAACAACTATCTGAAACTGTTTAACAACGAACAATTTGCCGACAACCTGCGCAACATAGATATTATTCAAAAAGCCATTTTCTTAAACGAGGAATATCAGGCATATTCCATTACCGAAATGACGCGCTGCACAATGGTTAGCGCTATTTTGCTGTCGCTTTTGGATATACCTTTCCGCGACAGTTATAAAAAATATGCCACTTCCGAAAGTTTGGGGAAAGCGATGTTGTCGGCTATTGAAACGGTACTTTCTCAAAATGAGATAAAAAACAAGGGCGAAATGCTCGGCGAATATGGTAAAGTTCTGAACGAGCCTCTTTTTAAGCAGGAAACCATTAAGCACAAAAACAAAAAAGAACACGAAAAATCAATCGAAGTTTCCAAAGGAATGATTGAATACCTGCACCGAAACATTTATCCGCTTATGGATATGGAACAAAGCGGCTTTGATGTTTTAGGCAGATTTTATACGGAATTTATCCGTTATGCGGGCAGCGAACAAAGTCAGGGTTTAGTGCTAACGCCAAAGCATATTACCGATTTGTTTGGTGATTTAGCGAGTGTTACTCAAAACGATGTGATATACGACCCTTGTTGCGGAACAGGCGGTTTCCTGATTGCCGGAATGAAACGAATGTTTGATCTTGCCGGAAACGACGAAGATAAAAAGATGAATATACGCACCCGACAACTTGCCGGCGTGGAACTTCGCCCCTCGATGTACACTTATGCCTGCTCCAATATGATGATGCGCGGTGATGGAAAATCGAATATCTATTGCGGCGACTGTTTTGTGTTCGAGAAAATAATTGAAAATAGCCATAAACCGACTGTCGCTTTCTTAAATCCGCCTTATGATGTAGGTACAGCGGGACAAATGCTTTTTATCGAACACGCGCTAAATGCCGTTTCGGAACAAAACGGCAGAGTAGTTGCCATTGTGCAAATGAGTTGCGCCATTAAAAACGAGAAAGAATTGATAGCCGTAAAAAAACGGATTTTAGAAAAACACCATTTGAAAGCCGTGTTGTCGATGCCTGACGATTTGTTTTATCCTGTGGGCGTGGTTACTTGCGTAATGGTGTTTGAAGCAAACAAGAAAAACGAGGGTAGAGAAACTTGGTTTGGTTATTTCAAAAACGATAAATTCGAGAAACGCAAAAATCAGGGAAGAATTGACGCGCGGGGACTTTATAAGGAAGAAAAAGCGCGTTGGCTGAACGCTTACCACAACTCAAAAGAAGTTGCGGGACTTTCCGTAAAACAGGAAGTAAGAGGCGAAGACGAATGGTGTGCCGAAGCATATATGACTACTGACTATTCAATACTGAAAAATGAATTTGTTGAAAAGAAGATAAAAGAGTTTTTGGCATTTAACTTTTTGAACAAAGCCGATTTGAAAACAATTTCATTGCCTGAAATAAAAATAAAGAACATTCCTCAAATGCCTTTGGTTAAGTTGTCCGCAATTTTTGATATATGGTATGGCGTTAATCTTGAGGTTGTTAATTGCTTTGAAACACCTGACGGAATTCCTTTTGTTTCCAGAAAATCGGTAAATAATGGAATAGCAACTTATGTAGAAGAAATAGATAATATTACTCCAAATCCGGCAAAAACTTTGAGTGTTGCTTGTAGTGGAACGGTCTTATCAACATTTTATCACCCTTATCCATATTACAGCGGTCGAGATGTTTATATCTTACAACCAAAAAAGCAAATGACCGAACAAGAAATGTTATTTTATTGTGCTGCAATAGAACAAAATAAATACAAATACAATTATGGCAGACAGGCAAATAAGACACTGAAAAATATATTAGTTCCTCTAATTTAACAATAAATAAATGACAGAATTTGAAAAAGACATATTGTTTGAACACATATCTGGATTAGTCTTGCAAAGATATATTAAAGGTTTTGACCCTAATTGGCAATTTACTTTTTTAGATATTTCACATTCGGAAATTAGCGACGGAACAATTAGACACATTGCCAAACAAATAAAAAATGGCTTTACTAATGGCGAGATACAGGAAGATGAGAAACAGGGCTGGTGGTTTTTGAAAATGGATTCTCCTGATTGGAAGTTGATGGAAAATTATATCAAATCAACAAATTATTCAAAAGCATTATAATATGGTAAAATTCCTACTTGAACGCCCCATAGCGGTATTGATGACTTTCTTTGCCCTGCTTGCCATCGGCGGAATTTCCTATACCTTTTTGCCGATATCGCTGATGCCCGATGTCGCCATACCTGAAATTACAGTGCACTACGGCTATCAGCACAGTTCGGCAAGAGAGTTGGAGAATGCCGTCACTGCGCCTTTGCGCCGGCAACTGATGCAGGTGGCTCACTTGGAAGACATCAGCAGCGAAACGCGCGACGGCTCAGGTCTGCTTCGTCTGCGTTTTCAGTATGGAATCAACACACATTACGCATTTATCGAAGTCAACGAGAAGATAGACGCTGCCATGCACTCTCTTCCGCGCGATATGGAACGCCCGCGAGTGCTCAAAGCGAGCGCTACCGACATTCCGGTATTTTATCTCAATGTATCGCTAAAATCTGCTTCACCACCCGGTGGCGAAGCGAAAAATACAACCAACATCAGACAAGCCCAATCGGAAAGCGATTTTCTTGAAATGAGCGCCTTTGTGTCGTCCGTTATCCGTCATCGCATTGAACAATTGCCCGAAATCGCTATGGCCGACATGAGCGGAACAACAGAGCCTCGCGTGATGATTGAGCCTGACGCTGCCATCATGCAAAGTCTCGGACTGACTACCGCCGACATCGAAAACGCCCTTCACAGCCAGAATATATCAATGGGCAGTCTGTGGGTACGCGAAGGCGCTTTTCGATACAACATCCGGCTGACGTCCGTTCTGCGCACTGCCAACGATATTGGCAACGTCACCATACGCAGCGGCGACCGCATCATACCGCTGCACGACATTGCCACTGTGCGCATGGAACCGCAACCCAAGCAGGGGATGTTCGTAAGCAACGGACAGCCCGCCGTAGCGCTGGCAGTCATCAAGCAAAGCGAAGCCCGCATGGACGACATGACGAAACGCCTCAAAAATTTGGTGTCACGGCTGGAAAAGGATTATCCCAAATTGCAGTTCGACATTGCGCAAGACCAGACCGCTTTGTTAGATTTTTCTATCAGCAATTTACAGCAGAATCTAACATGGGGCATTCTGCTGGTTTGCGTCATTCTGTTCTTTTTTCAGACGGAATGGCGTTCGCCGCTGCTGGTGGCTGTCAACATACCGGTATCGGTCGTGTTGTGTCTCATCTTTTTCTATTTGATGAAAATGTCGTTTAACATCATCTCGCTGTCGGGCTTGATTATGGCTGTGGGAATGATGGTGGACAACTCCATCATCGTGACGGACAACATCACCCAGTACCGCACTCGTGGCGACACGCTCAACGAGGCTTGTCTGAAAGGAACCAACGAGGTGATCACGCCGCTTATCAGTTCGGTGCTGACGACAGTCTGTATTTTTATTCCGCTCATTTTCCTCAGCGGCATAGCAGGAGCCTTGTTCTACGACCAGGCAATGGGTGTGGCTATTGGCTTGGGAACGTCGCTTATCGTTTCCATCACACTATTGCCGGTATTGTATCGCGTCGTGTTTGCAAAACACCTGCGGTCGGGCTTGGACGTCAAAAAACAGCCTTTTGCAGAACGGATGATCAACCGTTTCTACGAATCGGGGCACCGCCTTACTTTCCGATATCCCTTAGTGATGACCGGCATTGTCCTTGCTGTTTGCGCGTCCATCTGGTTTTTCTTTGCCACGCTGAATGTAAGCCGTCTGCCCGATTTTACCCAAACCGACTGCATGATGTACATTGACTGGAACGAGCAGATTCATCCCGACGAGAACAACCGTTGTATCAACAATATGCTCGAAGCGGTTCCGATAAAGGCGAAGCAGGAAAACCGTTTCATCGGGCAGCAGCAGTTTCTCATCAGTCAGGACAGGGATATGGGCTTTTCGGAATCGCAGTTGTATCTGGCATATTCGGATGAAGACGAGATGCACCGCGCACAAAAACTGTTAACAGACTATCTGCATCAGCACCATCCGCGGGCTACTTTTCGCATCTATCCGCCGGGCACGCTGTTCGACCGCATCTTCGACAGCGGTCACGCCCCGCTGACGGCAGCCCTGGCACCCATGAACAAAACCACAGGCTTTACGCCCGCCGAAATCAACCGTCTGGTCAGCGAGATTGACGACACACTCAACACGCCATCAGCCCATGCAGTCGCTTTCCGCGAACATCTGCGCATAGAGGTGGACTATCAGCGGCTGATGCTTTACGATGTGGATTTCAATGTGTTGATACAGGAATTGAAAACAGCGTGCCACGAGAATGACATCGGACTGTTGCGCTCCTATCAGCAATTTGTGCCGATGGTGATTGGCGGAGAACCGCAAAAAGTGAGCGAGATGATAGACCGCCTCAAAGTGCGCAACAAAGACGGCTCGGCAATACCTGTTCGCGCCTTGGTGAGCCTGCACCGCGAGTACGACCTGAAAACCATCACCGCAGGGAAGGACGGCGAATATGTGCCTGTAAATTTCAATATTACCGAACGGGAACATGAACAGATTGCAGCGAAGGTGAAGAAGGTAGTCAGTCAACACCCCGAAGCGGAAGTCAGTTTCTTCGGTTCCATCTTCGACAATCGAAAAATGATGATCGAATTGGGAATGGTATTGCTGGTTTCACTGATGATGCTGTATTTTATTCTGGCAGCACAGTTTGAATCGCTTAAACAGCCGTTTATCCTGCTTTTGGAAATACCGATTGACATAGCGGCGGCTTTGTTGCTGCTGTGGATAACAGGCAACACGCTCAACCTGATGTCGGCTATCGGAATCATCGTCATCTGCGGCATCATCATCAACGACTCTATTTTGAAAATAGACACCATCAACCGCCTGCGAAAGGAGGGTATGAGCATGGATGAAGCCATTCACACGGCAGGACGTCGCCGCCTGAAAGCCATCGTCCTTACCAGCCTTACCACTATGCTGTCGGTAGCCCCTCTGTTGTTCAGCGGCGGCATGGGCGCTGAGATACAGCAACCCTTTGCATGGGCTATTATCGGCGGTATGGGCATTGGAACGATGGTTAGTCTGTTCTTTGTGCCTTTAGCGTATAAGGCAGCAAACGGAGGATATAAAAAA
>JAITTD010000230.1 GCA_031287245.1 Bacteroidales bacterium | reverse complement strand
CAACTCGGAGAGGTGGTGGTAACGGCGCTGGGTATCAACCGTGAAAAACGATCCATCGGATATGCGGCAGAAACCGTGAAAGGTGAAAAGTTTATACAGGCTGCCGCTCCCAATGTTGTCAGTTCGTTGAGTGGAAAAATTGCCGGTGTTATCATTCCTGCCACCAACACGCTGGAAGGCGGCTCTACCCGTATTGTGATCAGGGGAAATAACAGTATTGACAAGAATAAGAACAACCAGCCTCTGTTCATCATTGATGGCGTACCTATGACCAATGAGTCGGGCGCTACCAGCAATGAAGGCGGTACGGACTGGGGAAGCCGTGCTAACGACATCAATCCTTTTGATATTGAAGACATGTCCATTCTGAAAGGACCTGCCGCTGCTGCTTTGTATGGCGCTCGTGGCGCTAACGGCGTTATTCTTATCACTACAAAAAAAGGGACACAGAAACCCGGTGTCGGTATTGATTTCAACACCAGCATTATGGGCACTTCGTTCTACCGCTATGGCGATTTTCAAAACGAATACGGTCAAGGTTCATTGGGGTATGCGTGGGATACGAAAATGCCGCCTTTCCAGAAAAATGCTGCCGGCGAAAATATACTGGCGCCTTTTGATGAATGGAACGGTGCCAACAGTTGGGGTCCCAAAATGGAAGGTCAGATGGTACGCTGGTGGGAGGGACAGATGCGCCCCTATTCGCCACTGCCCGACAATATCAAAAGCAATTATAAAAGTATGCTGAGTCAGACATACAATCTTGCATTCTCCGGCGGAAGCGAAAAGGGTACCATCCGTGTTTCGGCAACCCACTACAACAATAACGGGTTCATCATCAACAGCGGAGAGAAACGTACCACCCTGAATCTGGGAGGATTGCTGAAAGTTTCCGACAAGGTAACCGCCAATGTCAATATATCGTACATTGACGCCCAGCAGAAAAACTTTGTACCCTACGGACACGATAACAGCAATGGTGGTAAAATTTGGGTTTATCTGCTGCCTCGTTCGTACAATCTCGAACTGGAAAAGGACATCTGGCAACTCCCCGATGGATCGCGTAACCCCGACGGAGGTCCCGGAGGCAAATCAATGAGTCGTTATTACTATTGGGATTTGAATACGAGGAATGACACCCATAACAAGAAAAGACTGTTGGGCTCCATCGCTCTCAATTACGACATCACCTCGTGGCTGAAAGCCAAAGTACAGTTGGGTATGGACAATGAAAATATCGACAACATCAAGTACACTCGTCCTACCGACCCTACCGGCTTAATAGACGGTCGTTATGGAAGACAGGAAGGCAGAAACATCGAATACAACCACGAAGTTACTTTGACGGCTGTAAAGGAAAACATTCTGCCCGACATCAACATTGCCGGCGGTATTGGAGCGGTGTATTACAAACGGGATTATTATCTGATGAGGGCAGGTACGGATACCAATATGGCTTCCCCTTACGTTTACACACTCAGAAATTACGACCCGGGTAACAGCAATTACAAAAACAACATCCCCGAAGAAGATTTCTTCCGCAAGGAAATACAATCCGGGTTCGCGTATGTGAATTTATCCTACAAAAACTTTGTCTTTTTGGATATTACAGGACGTAATGACTGGTCATCCACTTTGCCGAAAAACAGCAATTCATATTTTTATCCTTCGGTATCGGGCAGTTTTGTGTTCACCGATGCGTTTGACATCAGTTCGAGTGCGTTCAACTATGGTAAAATCAGAATTGCACGCGCCAATGCTGCTACCGACGAAGAACCTTTCCTGCTCAATCCCACCTTTCAAAGTGGCACTTTTGGTTCTGCCACGTGGAATCGACTGCCTGAAACGACTCCCTCTGTCAATCTGAAACCCCAAACCACCAAAACTTGGGAATTTGGCACAAATCTGGGTTTCTTCAAAGACAGGTTAACAGCAGAATTTACCTATTTCAGTACATATACGACCAACCAGATATTGAGCGCTCCGCTTCCCTGGTCATCCGGAGCAAGCGGTATGCGTATCAACGAAGGCGAACTGTCAACAAAAGGCTTTGAATTTATGGTGAACGCGATAGCTGTACATACGAGAGATTTCCGCTGGGATATAACGCTGACGGGAACACGGGCTGTCAATAAATTGGAACGTCTGGTGGAAGGAGCCGAACGCTTGGAGGTGGGCGGTATCTTCGGAGGTGATGGCGTGACCATAGATGTAGTGCCCGGACAGACCTATGGTGTACTCTACGGATACGATTTCCTGTATGATGACAATGGAAACCGTTTGGTGGCTGCCAATGGAAGGGACTGGAAAAAAACTTCCCAGAAAGTGGCTATCGGCAATGCCACTCCCGACCTCACAGGCGGTATCATGAACACATTCCGCTACAAAAACTTTACCCTGAGCGCATTCATCGATATGAGTATCGGCGGCGATATGTGGTATGGCTCGTATGCTACCATGACCGGGTTTGGCAACGGCGCCAATACGGTGAAAGAACGTAACGGCGGAGGAGAGTCTTATACGTGGACAGACGACGGCGGTCAGCGGCATACGGAAAATATCGGAGTGATTTTGGAAGGTATGCGCGAAACAGCGGATGGCAGTGGCACCTACGTGAAAAACGACATTGTAACCCATTACACCGACTTCTATAAACATTACGGATCATGGGGCAAAGGAGCAGCCTCGCCAAGTGTATTCGACAATACATGGGTGAATATGCGTGAAGTGATTTTAACCTACCGCTTTGACCAAAAAACACTGAACAAGGTGAAGTTCATTCAAGGCGCCAGTATTTCGCTGGTGGGAAGGAATCTCTTCTACATCTACGACAATGCACCGTTGGGGTTGAATCCGGGAGGTTCAGCCGGAACCGGCAATGCGCAAGGTGTTGAATTTTGTGCCAATCCTGTTTCCAGAAGTTATGGTTTTAATCTCAATTTATCATTTTAATAATAAGAATAATGAAAAAGTTAATATATAATTTATTCGGTTTTGGGGCAATAGCCCTGATGCTGTTCGTTTCTTCCTGCACCGACGGGTTCGAAGAATTGAATATAGATCCCAAGAATCCTGTCGCCACCAATGAACAGTATATGTTCGCAGGTTTGCTTGACAATCTGGGGCTTTATCAAGGTAATTATTACTACGAATATGGCATCGGATATGTGACCTATTTATCGCAGATTGCCACCATTACCACCGATGGCAGACCTGAAAGCAGTTTTCAACTGGCATCGGTGACTCGCGCCGCAGACGGCACATGGCAGACATATAGAAATTTTATCGTCAACGCACGGTATCTGGAAAATATGATCAATGCTTCTGCCAGCGATGCAGCAATCGTAGCAAACCGTTTGGCTATCCTCAAAATACTGAGAGCGTTCCTCGTTTTCAATATGACAGATATGTTCGGCGATATACCCTATTTTGAAGCCGGTATGGTTTATGCAGACCCACCGATTTACCGCCCGAAATACGACACTCAGGAATCTATTTACAAGAGCCTGATGGCTGATTTGGATGCGGCTATGACATCGTTCACCGAGGGAGTAGGCGCATACGGAAACGGAGATATCCTCTTTCAAAACGACATCACAAAGTGGAAAACCTTTGCCAACACCCTGCGCCTTAAATATGGACTGCGCATGGCAAATGCCGACCTTGCCGGAGCCAAAGCCGCCCTTGCAAAAGTGATGAGCAACCTTGACCTTTTGCCTGCTCCGGCAAAAGGATACAACCTTGCTGCTTTTGACATTGACGCATTTACGGCAGGTGTGAACTACGGACGCGGATACATGACCGGCGTATCGGGCGATGCAGGTAAAATGTTCTATTACAATATGGCTACACGTATCGGAACAGCGCTGTGGAATCAAATCAGCGACGTAGCCGGCGCGCACGACGGAAGCGGCTTTTTCGACCCGCGTGCCTTCGTGTTCATGGACAAGGCTTGGAAGGACTATGCAACAAAAACGCTTCACTACAATCCGCTGCCTCAGGGATTTGACCAGCGCAGCGCCGCAGAAAACGGAGAAGCCGGATGGATGGACAGAGGCACCGGCTACAAAGCCTATGACCACCCGCGTCAAGACAATGGCGAAGACGGTTACTATGGCAAAATGGAAGCAGGAGTAGCCACATCTCCGGTCAATTACAATTTTGTAAGAAGCGATATTACAAATGCACCCGAAGTCTGGATCTCGTCCGCCGAAGTGCAATCCCTGCTGGCTGAGGTATATACAAGAAGCGACCTCGGATTTCAGGACCTCGCCAAAGCAGAACTGTGTTACACCACCGGCGTGATTACCTCCGTGAAGTTCTGGTATGACTATGCGTATAACCAAACCTCATCGCACGCCCAGTTAACTACCGGTTGGGTAGATAAACCGGCTAAACCAACCACAGCACAAATGAACGCGCTGTTGAATAACCCGAAGGTGAACTGGAGTTCTGCCGCCGACAAATTAGGTCTGATCTATACGCAACGCTGGGTGGACTATTTCCAGCGTCCGCATGAAGCATTCTATCTCCGTCTGGAAAAAGGCGATGCCGCACTTCCCTACCTGATACCTGATGCTTTTAACAGTTTGCCGGCATATTACAAAAACTGTACACATTTGCCGATGTTTACCACCGAAGTAACCGATAATTACGACAACTGGAAGGCTGCCAAAGGGGATGACCCATTGGATACGCCCCTGTGGTGGCAAAAAAAGTAGTCATAAAAGTTGATAAATTAAAAAGGCTGTTCGGGAAATCGGGCAGCCTTTTTTATTTCAAATTCGACTTTGCGGATATAGATGATTGTTTATTTTTGAAAAAAAATTGCATTTGGTTTTGCATTTGAAAAAATATGATTACTTTTGCACGCTCAAAAGAAGAATATAATTTTTATAAAAAATATGGCAAATCATAAATCATCTCTCAAGAGAATCAGGCAAAGCGAAAGCCGTCAGATGGAAAATAAGTATTATGCAAAAACCGTGCGCAATGCAGTTAAAAAATTACGTACCACCACCGAAAAGGCTGCTGCCACAGAACAGTATCCCAAAGTAGTGGCTCTGCTGGACAAACTGGCGAAGAAAAACGTGATCCATCAGAACAAGGCTTCCAACCTGAAATCAAAATTGGCATTGTATATCAATACCTTGTCGTAATTTGGACTTTTCAAGATTATTGAAACCTTCCTTCCCAAGAGGAGGGTTTTTTAATGGTTAATCACAGTGAATGATAATTAAAAACTGGTCGGAAGATGATCGCCCGCGAGAAAAACTGCTCAACAAGGGAGTATCGGCGCTAAGCAATGCCGAATTGCTTGCTATTATCATCGGTTCCGGTTCGGTGGACGAAAATGCAGTGGATTTGGCAAAGAAAATTCTGGCACAAGCGGATAATAATCTGGCAGAATTGGGCAAAACCTCCATTGCCTGTTTGAAACAGCACAAAGGAGTAGGCGAAGCAAAGGCAGTGTGCATTACAGCAGCAATGGAATTGGGACGTCGGCGCGAAAGCAGCGAAATCACCGAAAAGAAACAAATCAAAAGCAGTCAGGATATTTTCCGCTTGTTTCACCCGTTACTGAGCGATTTGCCGCACGAGGAATTTTGGATACTTTTTATGAACAACTCCAATCGCGTCATTGGTACGCAACGGATGAGTTCGGGAGGGCTGGCAGAAGTAATGGTTGACATCCGTTTGCTGATGAAACAGGCAATTGAACGATTGGCTACCTCCATTGCACTTTGCCATAACCATCCTTCCGGCAATCCTGCCCCCAGCGAACCCGACCGGCTTCTTACCCAACGAATCAAGGAAGGCGGCAACCTGCTCAATATCCTGTTGAAAGACCACATCATCCTTTCCGGCAATCAGTATTACAGTTTTGCTGACGAAGGGGTACTGTGAGGGTGCATTCCCTAACGGGAAAAATGGGTGTGAGTGAATGTTGGTTTCTATTGATATGAATGTCCTACGGACAGGCAGTTGCCCGTTAGGGCATTCATATCAATAGAAATAGCTGACAATACCGCTTTTGTCCGTAGGACATTCACCGCAACAATTTGAAATGCGTTGTGAGTCCCTTTTTCAAATATTATACGACAGTTTTCGCGCAAGCCTTCCAATCGTGTTCATCAAGCCCAGCGTTCCCAGAAACGAGGTCAGGCAACCGAACTTTCGGTATCCGAAGTTGAAGAGGAAATAGGATGCGACTATTTTGCGGTTTTGCGGGCGTCGGCGGATGATGTTTTGCAGGGTGTAGAACTTGCGGTACATGTTTACGTAACCTGTCTGTAATTCTTCGGGCGTCATCTGTGCGGGCTGGAACACTACGTGCGAAGTATTGTATTTCAGCAGGTTGCGGCTGGTGATGCGTCCCTCCGCTTCAAAGCGTTTGTAGAGCACCGTTCCCGGATAGGGCGTCAGAATGTGCCCGGTCATGGTTTCCACGCGGTTTTTGATGAGCCATTGAAGCGTAGCATCGAAGGTGTCGGTGGTGTCGCCATCGAAACCAAACACGAGGCTCGCATTGACCATGATGCCGTGGTGATGCAGCATGGCAATCAGTTTCTCGTAGTCGTCCACCTTGTTTTGCCGTTTGTTGACGCTTTTTATGGAATTGGAATTGATGGATTCAAAGCCCACAAACAGACTGCGACAACCGCTTTGCGCCATGTTTTCAATCCATTCGGGATGATGCACCAAATTGGTGGAAACAGCGCCATGCCAAATGATTCCGCGCTCTTTCAAATGCGGAAGAAGCGTTGCCAACCAATCGAAATTTCCAATCAAATTGTCGTCAATAAACATGATTTCCCGCGAACCAATGCGGTCAATCTCCTGCACCACGTCGGCAACGGGACGGTTGCGGTATTTCCCGCTCACATATTCGCTGCTGTTGTAACAAAACTCGCACCGGAAAGGACATCCGCGACTGGTCACCATCACATTATAATACAGGTACTGATTTCGCTTTTTCACGAAATGCCAGTCGGCAACGGGCACTAACGACAAGTCCACCGGTTCGCGATGTTGATAAACGGATTGCAGGCTTCCCGACGCGCAATCGGCGATGATTTGCTCCCACAGCCCTTCTGCTTCGCCCACGCAAACTGCATCGCAGTAAGCAGCCACATCCTGCGGGCAAGCGCTGGCATAAATGCCGCCAAAGACCACCTTCACGCCCTTTGTGCGGTAAACTTGCGCGATTTCCGCTGCACGATATACCGTATCCACGTTTACCGTGATGCCCACCAAATCGGGACTGTCGTCGAAATGCAGCGCCCCGACGTTCTCATCTTCAATATACACGGTGTGTTGCTTGGGCGTCATCGAGGCAATGGTCACCAACGACAGGGGCGGCGCCATTCTCCGTTTCATCTCCGTATCCATCGGACGAAGGCTCATCCGCGGCGAAATCAGTTTGATATTCATATTCATTCTTTCAGGTTTTGCATATCCTTTTCATGCATCGAACAAAGATAGATAACTTATTTAATATGTTGCAACTTTACAGTACGAAAAAATCATCATACAAAAATGTAGCCCAAAGAATTCCCGTAGAGACGGTGCGCGCACCCGAAACTCGAAACCCGAAACCCGAAACCCCGAACCCCTTTTGTCCCGCAGGGACAGCCCTTTATTAACCGTATGCTTCAGCATACGGTGATGAGGGACGACTACAGCCAAGTCCCGCAGGGACGACTACAGCCAAGTCCCGCAGGGACGACACAAAAAGACAACAAAGTGCAGTCCCTGCGGGACTTCGGCGCAGAGGGCGTTCTCTGTCCTGTCCTGTCCGTAGATTAAAATCTACG
>JAITTD010000224.1 GCA_031287245.1 Bacteroidales bacterium | reverse complement strand
GCCTTTTGTTCCGAACAGGCACTGGATGCCTTGCTTGATTACAATGAGCCTGTCCGCTATAAAGTTGAAGCATTGGTTGCCGACCTGACCGTAGCCCTGATGCAAAAATACAATCTCTCAAAAATTGATGCAATGGCTTATGTCTATGATTCTTCCGTTTTTGCACAACTTTCCGACAGTAGCAATAAACTCTACCTCCAACCTTGGCAGGAAATCTACGAAATGCTCAAACAGGAATTAAATAATCAAAAATAAATTTCTAGACAGTTTTGTTCAGGGTTATCAATAAAAGAAACGATGTTGGAAGAGTTCAATATGATACACTCGGCAATTTCGGCAGTAGTGAGATTGCCGGTACGAAGCCAGACGATTTTGGGTGGAACGTTCCAAACGAGCGACATGTCGAAAAAATCGGCATCGAAAGTTACGATAGTAAACCCGTTTCTTTGGGCAAACCTCCATATTTCCGCATCATCGCGATCATTCAGCCCTGCGGATTTGACATGTCGGCAATCGGCAAAAATTTCCGGCAACAAACGCAGGATTCGAAACGAAATATTCTGGTCGAAAAGCAATTTCATTTGTTCAGGCAAATTGTAAAGTCCGTTCCCGTTGGGCGGAAAAAGCGAGGCAGGCAAGAATATCTTCCTTAGTCAGTTCGGGAAAATCGGCAATAATTTCTTCGTACGACATACCTGCCGACAGCCAACCCAACACGTCGTAAACCGTGATGCGGGTATCCCTCACGCAAGGTTTGCCGAAGCGTTTCGTCGGATTGATTTTGATAATATCACTGTAAACACTCATAATGCGAATCTTTTAAATTATAGTGGCAAAGGTACAATAAATTTATAAATAAACAGATGACAAGAATAAATTTCAAATGGTCTCTCCAGCAACAATCATGACCGGCACGGCGCAAGTCGGAATCAGAATGATCAGGATTTCCAAACCCAAATAACAGGGAAGAAATGCGCACCAATTTTTTATTCCGATTTTTTTGACTATTTTTGTGGTCAGAAATAACGTCAATAAAGATTTTTTTACCTCATTAAATAATAAATGGATAAGCGCATTACCATACTTTGGATAGACGATGAAATTGATTTGCTGAAACCGCATATTTTGTTTCTGCAAAGCAAGGGTTACAACGTCATTACCGCCACCAACGGCTTCGACGGGGTGGATCGGTTGAAACGGGAGAGCATTGATTTAATTTTCCTCGACGAAAATATGTCGGGATTGAGCGGTTTGGAGACCTTGTCGGAGTTGAAAACCGTCAATTCTATGACGCCTGTGGTGATGATTACCAAAAACGAAGAGGAAAACATTATGGATCAGGCGATAGGCTCGAAAATCACCGATTATCTGATTAAACCGGTGAATCCGAACCAGATTCTGCTCACCATCAAAAAAATCACCGATTCGTCGCGTTTGGTGACCGCGCAAACCACTTCACAGTATCAGTCAAAATTCGGTCAGTTGGGCTGGAACATCAATATGGCGGGCACTTTTGAGGACTGGATGAGCATTTATCAGCAACTGGTCTATTGGGAAATGGAATTGGAACATCTGGACGACAAGGGAATGCACGAAATTTTGCAAACGCAGAAGATAGACGCCAACAACAACTTTGCACGTTTCATCCGCAACAATTACAGCGACTGGTTTGGCAAACAAGCCGACCGCAAGCCGCTGATGTCGCCCAATGTGTTGCGGCAAGAGGTGTTTCCGATGCTCAAAAAGGACAAAGTGGCGCTCATATTGATAGACAATCTGCGGCTTGACCAGTGGTACGCCATTGCGCCTGTCATTGGACAGTTTTACAAACCCGACAAGGAGTCGCTTTACTGTGCCATCCTTCCCACCGTCACGCAATATGCCCGCAACGCCCTGTTTTCAGGACTGATGCCGCTGGGCATTTCCCAGATTCATCCCGACCTCTGGCTGGACGAAGATGTGGAAGAAGACAGTCACAACCTGCACGAGCAGCAGTTGCTGCGCAAGCAGTTGCAGCGGCTGGGGTTGTCGCACAGTATGTCCTACGAGAAAATAGCCAACGAAAGGCAGGGTAAGAAGGTGGCTGAAAACCTGCACGACCACCTCAACTGCGATTTGTCGGTTTTCGTGTATAATTTCATTGATGCTATGTCCCATGCGCGTACCAATGTGGATGTACTGCGCGATCTGTCGGCTTCCGAATCGGGCTACCGCTCTATCACCCGCTCGTGGCTCGAACATTCTTCGCTGCTGGACCTTATCCGACAACTGGCTGAAAAAAAGATAAAAATTGTCATCACCACCGACCACGGCTCACTCAGTGTGGCAAACCCCGTCAGAGTGCTGGGCGACAGGGAAAGTTCAACCAACCTGCGCTACAAACAGGGCAGACAGTTGAATTACGACTCGAAAAATATCTTTGAGGTGCGCGATCCGGCAAGTATTCATCTTCCCAAACTCGCGATGAGTACCAGTTATATCTTCGCTACGGGATATGATTATATGGTGTATCCCAAAAACTACAATTACTATGTGAATTTCTACAAAAATACCTTCCAGCATGGCGGTATTTCGCTTGAAGAAATGATGGCGCCAATAATAGTTTTAAGCCCTTCAGGGAATTAATCTAATTTTGCGAAAATGAAAAACTTTATGGATGATGATTTCCTGTTGCAGAGCGATACTGCGCGGGATTTGTACCACAATCATGCAGCATCAATGCCTGTGATTGACTATCATTGCCATTTAGATCCGGCAGTGGTGCGATACGATAGCCAATTCGACAATCTCGGACAGTTGTGGCTCGAAAGTGACCATTATAAATGGCGTGCTATGCGTGCAAACGGCGTGCAAAACCGTTTTTGCACGGGCAAAGAGACTACCGATTGGGAAAAGTTTGAAAAATGGGCGGAAACCATCCCTTACACCATGCGCAATCCGCTCTACCACTGGACGCATTTGGAACTTCGCCGTGCTTTCGGGATCCATAAAATCCTGAACCCCACCACCGCCAAAGAAATTTTTGACGAATGTAACGCCAAACTGCAAACGCCTGAATTGAGCGCCCGCGGACTGTTGAAAAAGTTTAAAGTGCAGGTAGTCTGTACCACCGACGATCCTGTGGATAGTTTGGAGCATCATCTGGCGCTGCGGCAGGAAGGTTTTGAGGTCAAAGTGCTTCCCACTTGGCGTCCCGACAAGGCGCTGGCGGTGGAAAACCCCGCTGCATACAGGGTTTATGTGGAACAACTCGCTGCAGTATCCGGCGTTGCCATCCGCAAGTTCAACGACTTGCTCGAAGCCTTGCAACTGCGGCATGATTTCTTTGCTTCTGTCGGCTGCCGCTTGTCCGACCACGGTAGCGAAGGCTTTTATGCGGAAGATTTTACGCCTTCTGCTGTTGACGCTGTATTTAACAAGGTGCTTTCGGGGAAAGAACTGTCGCAGGCTGAGATAAGCATCTTCAAATCCGCTTTGATGCTCGAAGGCGCTAAAATGGATCATGCCTCAGGCTGGACGCAGCAATTTCACTACGGCGTCATTCGCAACAACAGTACGCGCCTGTTCAAAACTGCCGGCGCCGACGCTGGCGCCGATTCCATCACCGACAGCACGGTGGGGAAAGACCTTGCGAAATTCCTCGACCGGTTGGATGCCGACAATCGGTTGGCAAAAACCATCATCTACAACCTCAATCCCCGCGACAACGCGCTGATAGCCGCTATGATGGGCAACTTTCAGGATGGAAGCGTGGCAGGCAAGATGCAGTTCGGCGCGGGCTGGTGGTTTCTTGACCAGCGCTTCGGCATGGAAGAGCAAATGAACACGCTGTCGGCAATCGGCTTGCTGAGCCGTTTTGTCGGTATGCTCACCGATTCGCGCAGCCTTTTGTCGTATGCCCGACACGAATATTTCCGCCGCATCCTCTGCAATTTGCTGGGGCGCGATGTGGAAAACGGCGAACTTCCCGCATCGGAACTGCCGTTTATCGGACAATTAGTGGAAAATGTATGTTACAACAACGCCAAGCAATTTTTTGGATTTTGATATGAAGATTCATCTGATAGCCATCGGCGGCAGCGCCATGCACAATCTGGCAATCGCCCTGAAAGAAAAAGGGTACGAAGTCAGCGGCTCGGATGACGAGATATTTGAGCCGGCACGTAGCCGTTTGGCTGCCCACGGTTTGCTGCCAGCGTCCGAAGGCTGGCATCCCGAAAGGATACGCAGCGGGTTGGACGCCGTTATCCTTGGTATGCACGCGCGGGCTGATAATCCTGAATTAGCCGAAGCGCGACGGCTCGGCTTGAACATTTTTTCCTACCCCGAATATCTTTACGAACAGTGCCGCAATAAACGTCGCGTGGTGATAGGCGGCAGCCATGGAAAGACTACCATCACTGCCATGATACTGCACGTGCTGCAAAAATGCGGTATGGATTTCGATTTCATGGTGGGAGCACAGTTAGCAGGCTTCGATACAATGGTGCACCTGAGCGAAAAAGCGCCGATAGCAGTCTTTGAAGGCGACGAGTATCTCTCATCACCGCTCGATTTGCGTCCCAAATTTCATCTGTATCATCCGCATATCGCGCTCATTAGCGGCATCGCATGGGACCATATCAATGTTTTCCCCACTTTTGAAAACTATACGGAGCAGTTCAGCCGTTTCATCGACCTGATAGAACCTGACGGCACGTTGATTTACTGCGAAACCGACCCCGTGCTGAAAAATCTCGTGAACGAAAAAAACCTTTCCGATCGGCTTCATGCAATCCCTTATTCGGCTCACCCCGCCGTTACTCGCAATGGGGAAAGTTATCTGACGCATGATAATCAGCAGACGCCTTTGCGGATTTTCGGCGAACACAACCTGCAAAATATCAGCGGAGCGTGGCAGGTGTGTTGCTCATTGGGAGTGAGCGATGCCCTTTTTTACCGGCATATCAGCACTTTTGAGGGGGCTGCCAAACGGCTGCAAACACTTGCAAAGAACGAACACACGCACGTTTTTCTTGATTTTGCCCATTCCCCTTCCAAACTGAAAGCCACGGTAAATGCCGTCAAACAGCAATATCCCGATCGGAAACTGACTGCATGCATGGAATTGCACACTTTCAGCAGTCTGAACGAGAATTTTCTCGGCGAATATCGCCAGTCTATGGCAGAAGCCGATGAGGCTTGGGTGTATTTCAATCCCGAAACGATGAAACACAAGCGGTTGCCGCTGTTCGCCCCTACAGCCGTAGCCGGTGCCTTTGGAACGCCAAATGTGACGGTCTTTACCGATTCCAGTCTGTTGATAAACCAACTGACAGACAAGCATTGGGACGACCGCAATCTGCTCATCATGACCTCCGGCAATTTCAACGGCGTGGATTTTTCAAAGTTGCGCCTTTCCGGTTCCATAATTACATTTTGAATGACAGTTTCCTTTTATACCTTGGGCTGCAAACTGAATTTTGCAGAAACTTCCACGATAGGGCGTTTATTTGACGACAAAGGCTATACCCGCGTGGAATTTGGCGAGATTGCCGATGTGGTTGTTATCAATTCCTGCACTGTCACCGCGCAGGCAGACAAAAAATGCAGGCAAGCCATTCATAAAGCCGTTAAAACTTCGCCCAATGCCACAGTGGTGGTGGCAGGCTGCTTTGCCGAACTGAAAGCCGCCGAAATAGCGCAGATAAAGGGCGTGAGTATGGTGCTGGGCAACAGGGATAAATTCAGCATCATCAAAAAGTTGGATCAATTACGAACGGCAAATGATGAATTGCCCTTTACGGGGGACGAGTTGCCGGCTTATCATTCTTCGTATTCCCTGTTTGACCGCACGCGCTCGTTTTTGAAAGTGCAGGACGGATGCGATTATAAATGCACCTACTGCACCATTCCCAAGGCACGCGGACAAAGTCGCAACGCGCCCATCGCGGAGGCGGTGGCTCAGGCGCAAGAGATTGTGGCGGGAGGCGTCCGCGAGATTGTGCTCACGGGCGTCAACGTTGGCGATTTCGGACACAGTACGGGCGAGAATTTTGTGCAATTGTTGACGGCTTTGGACGCGGTTGACGGTTTGGAGCGTATCCGCACAGGTTCCGTAGAGCCTAACCTGCTGACAGAGGAGATGGTCAGGCTGATAGCCCATTCCACAAAATTGGCGCCCCACTTCCATATCCCGCTGCAATCGGGCTGTAACCGCATTCTGGCGCTGATGGCGCGGCGCTACCGGCGGGAGTTGTTTGCCGAAAAGTTAGCGCTCATCCACCGGCACATCCCGCAGGCAGGCATCGGTGCGGACGTCATTGTGGGCTTTCCGGGTGAAACGGATGAGGATTTTGCCGATACGTTCGCCTTTATCGAAAGCCTCAAACTGTCATACCTGCACGTTTTCGTCTTTTCCGAACGGGCAGGCACCAAAGCAGCGGAAATGCCGGCAAAAGTACCTCACCCCATCGCCGAAGAGCGCAGCAAAGCCCTGATTGAACTGTCGAACCAAAAAAAAGCCGCTTTTTATCGCAAACACATCGGGCAAAAAGTAAGCGTATTGTTTGAACAAAGGGAAAAAGACGGCATCATGACCGGTTTCACCGGCAGTTACGCCAAGGTAGAAGCCCCTTTCGATGCCGCCCTGACAGGACATTGCACGGAAGTGATACCCATCGGAATCGGAATTTCGGGAAATTTGATTTCGCGGATGAACGAGAGAACGAGAGAACGGGTGAACGGGTGAACGGGAAAACGGATGAACGGATAAACAATGTAATTGAATCACCACCACGCGGGTTACCCAACCTTAAACTTTAAACCTTAAACTTTAAACCTCTTTTTTTATTTTTTTAGTATAAAAATAAAAAAACAACTATATTTGCACTTTCTTTTTAAAAACCTGAACGAAATAAACGTTTAATCCCGATGAGCACTATCAAAAATAATATTTCTACATTTTTTTACCAAAAATTTGGTGAAGTGCTAAATTATTTTAAACACACACACACACACACACACACACATATGTCTTACGTCATGTAATACATATAATTATATACGCGCCCGCGCGCAATATAAACAATTATTTCCGAAATTTATACATAGCCACAACAAAAAAACTGTTACAAATGGTTACAGTTTGTTATATGTCGTTACAAATCTGCCAACAGAACCATCACAATTTCCATACGGGAGAAAATTTATTTCCATACGGGAGAAAAATTACATACGGGAGGGAGTGAAATTACATACGGGAGAAAATAAAATTACACACGGGAGGGAGTAAAATTACATACGGGAGAAAATAAAATTATATACGGGAGAAAAATAAATTATATACGGGAGAAAATAAAATTATATACGGGAGAAAATTGATAAACCAAATTTAATAAATAAATAATATGAAGTACAAAGCAATTCAGCGGGTAAATCCGCAAGACAGAGCACAATCGAAGTGGTATGCCGCGCCCATGAACGACGGCAAAGTAACCAAAACAGAGTTGGCGAAGGAAATAGTGAACATTTCGTCCCTTTCGCGAGGCGACGTGTCCAACGTGATCGAAAGTTTGATAGACGTTGTTCCCAAGTACCTGCTGATGGGGAAAAGTGTCAATTTGGGCGAACTTGGCACCCTGCGCGTATCCTTCAGCAGCGAAGGCGCTGACACCGAAGCCGAAGTGACGGCAAACCGAATTTCAAACATGAAAATCGTTTTTACCCCAAGTGTCGAACTGAAAAAACAATTGAACAGCATTCATTTCGAACAATGAGTGGATAAACGGATAAACGGATAAACGGACAAACGGATGAACGATGAAACGAATGAAACGAATGAACGATGTATCACAACCGTATCACCATTGAATCACAATGTATCACAATGTATCACAACCGAATCACAATGTATAATAATAAAAAACAAGAAA
>JAITTD010000190.1 GCA_031287245.1 Bacteroidales bacterium | reverse complement strand
CCCTTATGCGGGAGAGGTGTTCTCCCTTATGCGGGAGAGATGTTCTCCCTTATGCAGGCGTGGTGTCAGCCCTTATGCAGGCGTGATGTCAGCCCTTATGCAGGCGTGATGTCAGCCCTTATGCAGGCGTGGTGTCAGCCCTTATGCAGGCATGATGTCAGCCCTTATGTGGGTGTGGTGTCAACCCTTATACGGGTGTGGTGTCAACCCTTATACGGGTGTGGTGTCAACCCTTATGCGGGTGTGGTGTCAACCCTTATGCGGGTGTGGTGTCCCCCCTTATGCAGGTGTGGTATTGAGATTTATGTCTATTGATATGAATGTCCTGAGGATAAGCGAATATTCCCCGTTAGGGGATACATATCAATAGAAAATAGGATACAGGCATCCTCCAAAACCTCATAGAGGTTTCACAATATAATCGAGGCTTTTGTTATTGAAGGCTACTAAATGCAGGCAACGCATTAAAAAGTCAATGAGGATTCCACTGTCATTTTTCGTGGCAGTTCGAGTATTTCCAAATCTTTCATGTTGTCGTGGTCTATGTGCAAGCGGATGGCCGTTTTTACGCGGTGTATTCCGCTGTTACCCATCGCTCCCGGGTTGATATGCAGCAGATGAAGTGATCGGTCGAACATCACTTTCAGTATATGCGAATGGCCTGATATGAAGAGTAGGGGAGGGGCTATTCGCAATAAAGGGTATATTTTTCGGTCGTATCGTCCCGGATACCCTCCTATATGAGTCATCAGAATATCAACGTCTTCGCATTTGATCCGCTGTATTTCGGGGTATTGGATGCGAATTTCCTGCCCGTCGATGTTGCCATGTACAGCGACGAGCGGTTTGAAGGCAGCCAAAGCCGCAGCAGTTTCCCTGTTGCCGATGTCGCCTGCATGGAAAAGCATATCGCAATCGGCAAAAAAGTCGTACAGTTTTGGGTCGATAAATCCATGTGTGTCTGATAAAATACCTATTTTTGTCATCACTGAGTGGTTAAAATTTCCGGAATGTTTATCTGCAAATCAGCAATCGGAACTAAGCGGACGTTTCGATAATAAAATTGGATAATGTCTTCATATTTGTACCCTCTTTTGCCCATTTCCATTGCTCCTTCCTGACATAACCCCACGCCGTGTCCGTAGCCGTTGCCTTTGAGCAACACTTTATCGTCGCCCACCGATATGCTGAAAAAAGCGGAACGCAGATTCCAATCGTTTCGTATCTGCTTGAAAGGAAGCGTAAAATCATGAACAATGTAATTCGGTTTGCGGTTGGTTTGCCCAAAATTGAAATCGGTCACTTTTTGGGGATCGGGTTTGAATCCGTTTTTCACAAGGTAGGAAATCCAACTGTCAAGAGAGATGTTCTTTGTCCATTGAGCGCTGGGATAGGAAGAGCAAAACGGGTCGTTGACGGGAACTAAACAGGGCATATCGGTTTGCCATGCGTTCTTTGCCGATTCTGTTTCGCCACCGCAATTGGCGTGATAGGTTGCTGAAATGGGCTGCGATGTTCCGTTCACGATAATGATGCTGTCGGTTGCTTTGACGGCTGCCGGTATTTTGGCTTCGTACCTGCATTTTCCTTTGAATGCCTGACAATGTGTCTCGTCACACAGATGAAACCCTTCTGTAACATGGCGTTCAGCGTGTCCATAGAGATATGTCCGGCTGATGACGGCAAATGCTTTGTAAAATTCCGATGTTCGACCTGCGCCTGTTTCGGCTTCTATTACTCCTGCCAGATATTGCGCCTCTTCCAATTGGTTAATCATCCGTATGCGACCAATATCGGCATACATACAGATGTAGGCATCATAGTTACGTGCTTCTGCAAACGGCAACACCGGACGCAACCTCACAATGGCACTGGTATCAACTCCTGCAACAATTAATCGATCGAAGGTACCAATCACGCCTCTCGAATTGCTGACCACTATTTGGCGGTCGTGCAAAACCACGTTGACAGCCTGACCTTTGACAATCGTAAATTGAGACATATCGCCCAATGCAAGCAAATCGCCCGTGTAGGCGCTGATAACAACACTCTGTACCTGTGCATTATTGAACAAACTTACCCACACCGGGTTAGCCGACAAACCCACACAAGCAAACAGCAGCGACAGACAAAACTTACAGCATCGAACCGGCATATCATTAAAATAAAAAACACAACAACCTTAACAACGTGATGCCGTTAAGATTGTTGTGTTTAAAATCACTTAATTTAAAGCATCAACAAATGCCCTAAATTCTACCTGATCCTGCAAAAATACCAGTCTGTTATCGGAAATTTTGATCAGTTCCGACTGGGTACCGGATACCAGCAGTTGTTTTTCCTTTGAACATTGGGATAAAATCTTCTGGTAGTAGGCCGTTACGTTGATTTTTGCCAAAGTGGCAGAAGATACAAAGTAAGCGGTTGAATATTTCTGAACCAGCGTTACCACTTCGTCCACAGTCAGCGGCGAACCCAGATAAATGGTATTATAACCGCGTTTTCTTGCTACGTAATTGCTGAATAACAACCCGTTGTCCGACCATTCCGTTTTGGGTAAAAAGAAAACGAAAGTCGGTTTATCCGAAGTTGGCGGTTCTAAACCATCCAGAGCGACATACAATTTTTGCTTGTATAGCGACGAGATAAAATAAATCTGTGCAGCCGAAACAGACTCAGCCTGCCACAAATAAGTCAAACGTTTGAAGAAAGGAACAAAAATCAGCGTGATGGTTTCTTCAAAGCCAAATTGCAGCACCAAATGGCTGAAAAATTTCTCAAACTTGTTCTCGCTCATTTCCACCATAATCAACTTCAAAGAGTCAATATAGGTTTCAATGCTACTGGTACCTGCTGTCAATTTAACAACAGTTTCATTGATTTCAGCATCGGTTAACTTTGCTATTTTCGAGATCTTTAACCCATTGTTGTTCAGCAGGGCTATGCTGAGTAACTTACGAAGATCTTTCTCTTCGTACTTGCGAATGTTGGTAGGAGTTCTCCATGGAGCGAGCAAATCGTAACGCTGCTCCCAAATTCGGATGGTGTGAGCTTGAATACCCGTCAGGTTTTCAAGATCCTTGATTGAATAATTCGACATTTTTAATTAAATTTAGGTTGTTGATGAAATAAAAATACATACAGGAAATAAAAAATTACATTCTTGAGCATACTCCGCTGAATCATGAAACTTATGGTGATACATTCTATTGTTTAACATTATTTAATGAATTTACTCTTTTTCTTAAAATAAATAGCCCGTCTCTGTTTTGGACTATTGCTTTTTCTACTCTCAAATCTGTGCCTACAAATGCGTTAAAATCTCTTAATGCATTTGTTTTCTTATCGTTACAGCTATTGTCAGCGACCTTGTCATACCATAATATATTATCAATCAGTATGTATCCGTTGGGACAAACTTTGTCCAAAACTGACTGATAATAATCCATATACTTGTTTTTTGCCGCATCAATAAACACAAGGTCGAACATGATATGGAAGGTCGGAATAATATCAAGTGCATCGCCCGTGTATTGGACAATTTTGTCGGACATACCGGCTTTTTCAAAGAACGAAAGGGCAAAGTCCCTCAACTCATCATTTTGTTCGATGGTGTGCAACTTGCCATTCGGTGCAAGCCCTTCTGCCAGGCATATCGCAGAATACCCTGTGAACGTACCTATCTCCAGAATATTTTTCGGAGCAATCATGTGACTGAACATACTGAGTAAACGTCCCTGCTCATGCCCCGAAATCATACCGCCATTGGGTACTTTCAGGTGAGTTTGACGGTAAAGTTCTGTTAATACGTCACTTTCTGCACTTAGGCATCTATGTATGTATTCTTCGATTATTATTTTAATTGTTTTTAAAATTAAAAATAAAATCAGTTTCAATATTCTTTTTCATTTTTTAACTGATACTAAAAAACTATAAACAAAATATCTTGTGCTTTTGATATTTGGCAAATCATAAAACCGGCACAAAGTTAAATCTTTTTTTCAATTCACAACACCATGTGATCAAAAAAAAATAAAAAAAAATGGATTTGAAAAAAAAACTTGGAGATTATTTAAATAAATATTTACCTTTGCACCCGCAAAAAAGAGATGCCCAGATGGCGGAATTGGTAGACGCGCTGGTCTCAAACACCAGTAGGTTCACCCCTGTGTCGGTTCGATCCCGACTCTGGGTACGGAAAAGCGGAAAGAATGTCAAAACTCTCTCCGCTTTTATTTTTGCCTCAAAAATTTTTCTTTGAGCAAAATAATTTTTACATTTGCAGTATTAAATAATACCATCTGTAATGTTATGAAATATTTCTTATTTCGCAATCAATCAAATAATTGCACGAATAAACTCTCCGGCAAAAAGTTTTTCATTTTTGTGACGCTCCTGTTTTTTGCCCATTTTTCTGACAGCCGCGCCTGCACCAATTTTCTCGTCACTCGCGGCGCCTCTACCGACGGCTCAGTGATGGTGTCGTATTCAGCCGATTCCCACACTTTGTATGGCGAGTTGTACTATTTTCCAGCCGCTAAACACAAGGCGGGCGCTCTCCACAAAATAACAGAATGGGATACAGGCAAACCGCTTGGAAACATCCCTGAAGTGGCTGAAACATACTCTGTTGTAGGTAACATGAATGAGCACCAGGTGGTGATCGGCGAAACCACTTTCGGCGGACGGGGCGAATTGGTGGATGGAACAGGTATCATCGATTACGGAAGCCTGATATATATAGCGCTTCAACGTTCCAAAACCGCCCGCGAAGCCATCAGCGTGATGACCACGCTGGCAGAAACTTACGGATTTTGCAGCAGCGGCGAATCATTCAGCATTGGCGATAAAAATGAAGTGTGGATAATGGAAATGGTGGGCAAAGGCGCCGGCGGAAAAGGTGCATTGTGGGTAGCGTTGCGCGTCCCCGACGGATATATCTGCGCACACGCAAACCAAGCGCGTATCACCACTTTCCCGAAGAACGACCCCGAAAACTGCCTTTACAGCAAAGATGTCGTTGATTTTGCCCGCGCTAAAGGCTGGTACACCGGTTCGGACGCTGATTTTAGTTTCTCCGACACCTTCAACCCCATTGATTTTCACGGTGCTCGCTTCTGCGATATGCGGGTATGGTCGTTTTTCAAGACATTCAACAACGATATGTACCGCTATTTTGCTTATGCAAAAGGTGAAGACCTGAAAAACCGTATGCCGCTGTGGATTAAACCTGACCGGAAATTGTCGCCCAAGGATGTGATGAACGGAATGCGCGACCATTTGGAAGGCACCGAACTGGATATGCGCAAGGATTTAGGGGCTGGACCTCACGGACTTCCTTACCGCTGGCGCCCGCTGACTTGGAAAGTTGACGGCAGGGAATATGCAAACGAACGTGTCACTGCCACGCAGCAAACCGGCTTTTGGTTTGTGGGGCAGGCTCGCTCTTGGTTGCCCGACCTGATTGGCGGCATTTTCTGGTTTGGCGTGGACGACGCTGCCACATCGCCGCTTACGCCCCTTTACAGCAGCATCACCAAAATACCCGTCAATTTTGCCGAAGGCAATGGCAGCATGACGGAATATTCCGAAACATCGGCATTTTGGCTGATGAATCAGGTGGCTAACTTCTCCTACCTGCGTTATGACGTCATGGCAGCAGATGTTTGCAAGATTTTGAACGAATTGGAAGATGGTTACCTGCAAGATATTGCCCGCACAGATGCCGAAGCCATGAGAAAATACAAGGAAAAACCGGCGTCGGCAAGGAATTTTCTGAACAATTATTCAAATGCACAAGCAGCCAACACCTTCAACCGGTGGAAAAAGTTGAGTCAACTGCTGTTGATGAAATACATTGACGGCAACATTAAAAAGGAAGAAAACGGAATACTTGCCCCCAACCAATACGGTACTACATCCGCATCGCCTGCCCAACCCGGTTATCCCGAATGGTGGCTGAAAGAAATAGTGGAAAATGCCGGCGATAAATTGAAGGTAATAGAATAAAAACGTCCTTAGGAGTCGTCAATAAATTTATGTATCCCCTAACGGGGAATTGAGGTGATATTCCCCGTTAGGGGATACATATCAATAGAAAATATGATACAGGCATCCTCCAAAACCTCATAGAGGTTTCACAATATTTATTGAAGTCTACTTAAATTTTGGAACTCTCCGTCTCGTTGATTTCCGCTTCAATATCGGTTAACTCTGTCAGGAAAAGTGTTTTTTCCTGCGCAGATGTTAATATTTCGCCGATTTTTGAGCGGTAATAGCCCACTGCGTCGTGCATATTTTTGCTAAACGAGCGATATGATATTTCAGGTTTGACAACGAGGTCGTCCGGGCGTCTTTTGCTTAGTTCGTCGTTCAGATAACTGAGGTATATCCGCATTTCCTTGATAAACATGTGTGGGCGGTAGCCTTCGCGAAGAAGGTTGGTGCGCCCGTAAATGTGGTCAATCATCTCACGCAGCGATGCTGTTTTGTTGAAGTACGCCAAATTGGGACCCGGGCACACGGTAACGCCGCTAAATGCTTTGCTGACAGGGGGCAGTTTGTATCTCAGCACTGCTGTGTTACTCAATCCCACGCAAAGACATTCTTTGGAAAGGATGGCGGCGCGGCGGCGTTCCCGTTCGCTATCGCTCATTTCCATTGTTTGCAATTGCTGCAACTTTTGCCGGATATAGGCAGCAGATGCCGTACATACGTTTTTTGTGGTAAATTCGGTGTTCGATTGCAGGTATTTTTCGGGACATGAACTGCCCGGACGTCCTTCCGCTACTGCCCTGTATTTCTCTTGCTCGCCCGATGCGCCCCGCAAATAATTGAAAGGCACACCCATAGGGGAATTGCGGCTGAGCACAATGTCGTCATCGGCGGAAGCAGCCAGCAATTGCAATGTGTCGTCGTCAATGGTGACCGCTTCGGGCACTAACAGGAAGGGGCTTCCCCATCCGGTGGCGTCCATTTGGTAGTATTCGCGCATGAGCGTGTCTTCTTCGCAAGTGCCTATTCCGCCTTGCACAGTGATGCGGATAGCGGGTGGTGTTGCGGGTGGCGTCTTGCCTTTTTCTATCAATGCCTTGCTGTACAATTCAAACAATTCTCCGGACAGTTCCGGTCGCTTGTTTTTCAACTCTTCGAGAATGGGACCGAGCATATATCCCTCGCTGGCAAAGGCATGTCCGCCACAATTCAGACCGGATTCAACCCGAAATTCGGATACCCAAAGTCCTTTTTTTGCCAAATATTTGCCTTGTATGACGGCAGAGCGATGGTCGCTCACTTTGATGACGATTTTTTTTACAAATTCGCCATCGCGCATTTCTGTAAAAGCGTTCAACTGAGCCATATAGTTGAACAGGCGTGGATTCATGCCCGCAGAAAAAACGATGGAGGAATCGGTGAGTTCACTGTTGGCATATCCGCGAAGGGCGGTCACAGCATCCGAACCGTTTTCAATCAGGTTGCCATCGGGCGTGTAGCGGTCGTTGTCCAATTTGGTCATGATATTCACGTCGATGCTTCCCGCACGGATGCTTGCGCGAAGTTTTGCTTGCGCTGTTTTCTGCTCAAAGCGGTCGTGCATATCCAGCATTCCTCGGTACATCTTTTTCAGCAGGCTGTTTTCGGGCAACATTTCAAAATACTGCACCAATTCGGTGCCGGCTTCAAAGGACGATTCTTTGAGTTTTTCCACCTGTTTGTTGACCATGTCGTTCACCAAATTGAGGTAGTCTGTTATGCGTCGTGCGCGATAATCAGGCTCAATGCAGGTGATAGGTACATATTTTTCGCCTAATTTATTATAATAATACTGCCGCATCCGTTCCACAAGCGTATCTTCAATGATGGAAATGACAGAAGCGATGCCAAAACGGGCTACTTTTACAGGAGTATCTACGGTATAAGCAAGCCCCATCACGGGGATATGAAAGGTATGGAGATGATTCATTCTAAAATATTTGCCGCAAAGGTATATATTTATTCTACACGGTCATAATTTCTGCCTCTTTTTTCACCAAAATTTCTTCTACTTTCTTGTAGTATTTATCTGTCAGTTTTTGTGCCAGATCTTCTGCGTCTTTTTCGGAATCTTCGGAAAGCCCGTCTTTTTCCATCTTTTTAAATTCGTCCATCAACTCGCGGCGCACGTTGCGGATGCTGACTTTGGCTATTTCGCCTTCGTTTTTTACTTGCTTTACCAAGCCTTTGCGACGTTCTTCGGTGAGCGGTGGTATGTTTAAACGCACCGTCTCGCCGTTGTTACCCGGCGTAAGTCCGATGTTGGCTGCAAAAATAGCCTTCTCGATAGCATCAATCACCTTTTTTTCCCACGGCTGGATTACGATACTGCGTGCATCGGGCGTGTTGATGGTGGCTACCTGCTGTAAGGGAGTTGCCACGCCGTAATAATCTACCATAATGCCATCCAGCATGGACGGAGTTGCCTTTCCGGCACGAAGTTTTACCAATTCTGCCGACAAGTGCTTCAATGCCTTTTCCATCCTTTCGGCAGCATCGTCTAAATATAATTGTACATCTTCATTCATAAGAGAAATTTTTACTGCAAAATAACAAAGAAATTTGCAAATTCGGAAAAAAATATCACTTTTTATTTAAAAATTTACATTTTCATATCTGGCGGTGGGGGCAATATCCTGTGATGCAAAGAGATTCTTCCTGTATTTGAAATATCCGGTGAGGGCTATCATGGCGGCATTGTCCGTTGTGAAACGAAACTCAGGCAGGAACGCTTTCCATCCGCATCGCTCGGCTGTGGCTGTTAAAGCGCTGCGCAAGCCCGAATTTGCCGCTACGCCGCCGGCAATCGCCACTTCCCTTATGCCGGTTTGCTGCATTGCCTGTTCCAACTTGCTCATCAGTATGTTCACGATGATGTGTTGCAGCGAGGCACATAAATCAGCCAGATGATGTTCGATAAACTGTGCGTCGTCCTTGCATTTGTCGCGCAAGGTGTAGAGAAACGAGGTTTTCAGCCCGCTGAAACTGTAATCCAAGCCTTCTATCTTCGGTTTGCTGAATTGGAAAGCCTGCGCGTTGCCCTCTTTGGCGTAACGGTCGATGACTGGACCGCCCGGATAGGGTAAACCCATCACTTTGGCGCATTTGTCAAAAGCCTCGCCGGCTGCGTCGTCAATGGTGTGCCCGATGATTTTCATATCCAGATAGTCGCGCATCACAATAATTTGCGTGTGCCCACCCGATACCAACAGACATAAAAAGGGAAACTGCGGAAAATCTTTCTCTTTACCGTGTTCTTTCAGGAAATTGGAAAGGATATGTGCCTGCAAGTGGTTTACTTCCACCAATTTGGCGTTTGTTGCCAAGGCAAAACCTTTGGCAAAGGAAGTTCCCACCAACAGCGAACCCAGCAAACCCGGTCCGCGGGTGAAAGCGACAGCATCCACCTCTGTACGCTCAACGCCAGCCTGCTTCAATGCCGTGTCCACCACCGGAAGGATGTTCTGTTGATGCGCCCGCGAAGCCAGTTCGGGCACTACGCCGCCATATTTCCTGTGTACATCCTGCGAGGCAATCACATTGGACAGCATATAGCCATCGCGAACAACAGCCGCCGAGGTGTCGTCGCAGGATGACTCAATGCCTAAAATGGTGGTACTCATTTATATTAATAAGAAGGTTATTTTTTTGTATTCTGTTCGAGTTCGGCAATACGGGAGAGTAAGAGGGCTTTTTCGGCTTTTTCTTTTTCGAGAGCGGTGGCTAACTTTTCTTTTTCGGCTTTTAACTTTTCACGTTCCGCTTCTCCCTTGGCTTCTCCTTTGGTTAATCCCATGCGTACGGCATCGGAGAGTGCGCTTATCTCTGTCATGATTTTGTCGCGGTAACGGTCGTAGGCGTTCAACTGTTTTTTTGTGTAAGCGCCTTGTTCCAAGTATTTTACCGCTTCGCCTATCTTTTTGTTTTTCAGTAAATCTTCGGATACCTGTTCTACGCTTTCGTTGATCTCTGTCATAAACCGCAACCACAAAATCATCAGTTTCTTTTCGCGTATGTTGGCGGCTTTGAATTTGGGCAATTCTACAAAAACAA
>JAITTD010000171.1 GCA_031287245.1 Bacteroidales bacterium | reverse complement strand
ATGATGCCCGAAGGGCTTGATTTTCATAACCGCAGGCGAGCGAAGCGTTGCCTGCGGTAGTGCGAACACACGAACACTACTGCCTGAAAGGCAGCACTAAAAGGCTTCCAATTCATGTTCTGCCTTTCAGGCAGGGACTGGCGGGGGGCTTCTGCCGCAGGTCAATGACCTGCGGTTATGAAAATCCCGCCCATTCGGGCGAAAAGCAAATTCCTCTCAGCAAGGATGCTGAGCATGCCCTTTGTCAGTGAAAAATATAGCCCTCAAAAAAAGATTTAGCCCATTGTTTTTTAGAACAAGTTTGGCAACGGCGTATTTGCAATCCTCCATTTATCCTAACGGGGATTTTTCGTACTTTTCATAACAAATATGTTTAATGCAACAATGTTGCATTAAACATATTTTGATGCAGGGCGTTGAAAAAATTTTTTTTATCAAATTTGTCATTGTAATTTGGAATATCTATCTTCGTGCCTTCAATGTCTTAATATTTTAATAGTATGACTACCATCTCTAATGCGCCTGAAACACTTGTAGAAAACGAGGGTAAGGAAGTAGAAATCAACGACATAGCGAATGATGTCGGAGATGCTGCGGACGCTCTTGTGGCGTCCCCACTTGTTGTGGATCATGACGAACTTGTCGGCAATTTCGATGAAGATGACCTTCCTGAAAAGGAAATGACGGACTATTCAGCATACGAACGTAGTGCAATGGTCGAATGTCTGCGCCAATTGGTGGATAAGGAAGGTGTAGATGCAGAAACCGTCAGAGCCGAAGTGGACGCTATCAAGTTTCATTTTTACAAAAAGTTGAAAACGGAACAGGACGCGAAAAAGCAGAATTTCGTGAATGACGGCGGCAAGGAGGAAGAATACCTTTACGAAGAAGACGCCGTTGAACTGTTGCTGAAGAAGTATCTGAACAAATACCGCGAAATGCGGAATGCCCAGCGCGAAGAATCCGAGCGGGAAAAACTTCATAATCTTACTGAAAAACTGAAAATTATTGACGAACTGAAAGACTTATCGGCAAACAGTGATTCTATCGGCGAGAATTTTCATGTTTTCAGAGATTTGCAGAATCGCTGGCGGGCAATAGGATCGGTTCCGCAAGCAGAGGTAAGGCATATTCGGGAAACATATCACCATAGCGTGGAGATGTTCTACGATTTTATGAAAATCAACAAAGACCTGCGCGAGTTGGACTTTAAGCACAATTTAGATGCCAAGACCGCGCTTTGCGAAAAAGCAGAGGCGCTTCTGGCGGAATCATCCGTGGTGAAAGCCTTCCACACTTTGCAAGAATACCACGACCAATGGCACGAAATAGGTCCCGCCCCCAAAGAACAGCGGGTAGAGATATGGGAGCGTTTCAAAGCCGCTTCCACGCAGATTAATCGCAAACATCAGGACTATTTCGACCAACTGAAAGAAAAACGAAAGAAAAACCTTGAAACGAAAGAAAACCTGTGCAGCAAAGCAGAAGAAATAGCCAAAAGCCCGCTGACCACTATGCCCCATTGGGAAAAAGCATCCAAGGAACTGATTGAGATGCAAAAACAGTGGAATGCGATTGGATCCGCTCCGAAAAAGGAAAACAATAAGATGAACAAACGTTTCTATTCCTTGTGCGACAGTTTTTTTGAACGCAAACGTGAATTTTTCAGCGGCGAAAAAGCGGAACAGGAAAAAAACCTGCAATTGAAAAAGGAACTTTGCGAAAAGGCAGAGGCGCTCAAAGACAGTACAGACTGGAAAACCGCCACCGAGCAAATCATTGAGTTGCAGAAACAGTGGAAAGAATCAGGCAATGCGCCTTTCAAAAACCGCGAATCGGTGTGGAAACGTTTCCGCACAGCCTGCGATTTTTTCTTCGAGCAGAAAAGCAAGCATCATTCATCCGTTGAGTCGCAATACAACAAGAATCTGAAAGCAAAACAAGCGTTGATACAGAAAATCAAAGACTTTGCGCACACAGATAATTCCACCGGCGATTTGACACAATTGAAAGCATTTCAGAAGGAATGGAGCGAAATCGGTTATGTGCCTTTCAAACAGATGAAATCCATTCAGGAAGAATATCAGCAGGCTGTCAACCATCAGTTTGATTCGCTGAAAATAGATTCCAAAGAGCGGAATATGCTGCTCTACAAGCACAAGATGGAACATTTGGCAGAAAAGCCACAAGCACGCGGAAAAATCGGTTCGGAACGCGACCGTTTAGTCAAGAAATACCAGCAATTGCAGAGCGATTTAGTGGTTTGGGAAAACAACATTGGCTTTTTCTCCAAATCGAAAAACGCTCAGGCTATGATTGCCAGTGTTGAAAAAATGATTGAAGAAGGCAGAAATACAATGAAAGAATTGAAGAATAAAATTGACATGATAGATAATTTGGAGAATTAAAGCCATGAAAAACACAAACACCAGTAAACACATTTTCGTCACCGGAGGTGTAGCATCATCGTTGGGAAAGGGGATTATATCCTCCTCCATCGGGAAATTACTTCAATCGCGCGGTTACAAGGTCACCATCCAAAAGTTAGACCCCTATATTAATATCGATCCGGGCACACTGAATCCCTACGAACACGGAGAATGTTTTGTGACGCAGGACGGCGCCGAAACCGACCTTGATTTGGGTCATTATGAACGCTTTTTGGATGCCCCCACCTCGCACGCCAACAGCGTTACCACCGGAAAAGTCTATCAGGAAGTGATTTCCAAGGAACGGCGCGGCGACTATCTGGGCAAAACGGTGCAGGTGATTCCGCACATTACCGACGAAATCAAAAGGCGCGTGCTGATGCTCGGCAAAGGAGACGTGGACGTGGTGATTACCGAAATCGGCGGAACCGTAGGCGACATCGAATCGCTTCCCTATATTGAAGTGGTACGGCAGTTGCGCTACGAATTGGGCACCGGACAGGTGGCGGTGGTGCATCTCACGTTGGTGCCTTACCTGGCAGCGGCAGGCGAATTGAAAACCAAACCGACGCAACATTCTGTAAAAGCGCTGCTCGAAGCGGGAGTGCAACCCGATGTATTGGTGTTGCGCACTGAAAAGAGCCTCTCGGAAGACTTACGGCGCAAAGTGGCGCTCTTTTGCAACGTAGAAAAGGATTCAGTAGTGGAATCCGTTGACGTGTCCACCATCTACGAGGTGCCGTTGAAAATGCTGGAACAGAAATTAGACGAAACCTTGCTCAGAAAACTGAATTTAGACACCAGCAGAAAGCCCGTTCTGGACGACTGGCGCGAGTTTATCCAAAAACTTTACCATCCGAAAAAAACGGTGTCCATTGCCTTGGTAGGAAAATATGTCGAACTGCCCGACGCCTACAAGTCTATTGTTGAATCGTTTATCCACGCAGGCGTGCGCAACAACTGCAAAGTAAAAGTAACGCGAATTCAGGCATCCGACCTGACCGAAGAAAATACTGCCGAAAAACTGAACGGATTTCAAGGCATCATGGTAGCGCCCGGCTTTGGCGAACGCGGTTTTCAGGGAAAAATACATGCCGCACAGTATGCCCGCGAAAATAACATACCCTATTTCGGGGTTTGTCTGGGCATGCAGGTGGCAGTAGTGGAATTTGCCCGCAACGCATTAGGGCTGAGCGAAGCCCATTCCACCGAAATGATGGTACATTCCACACCCGATCCGGTGATTGACCTGATGGAACAGCAGAAAGGCATTACCGAAAAAGGAGGCACCATGCGCCTGGGCGCCTATCCATGCCGCTTGGTGAAAGGCAGCAAGGCGGCAGCAGCCTACGGATGCGAAAATGTATCGGAACGCCATCGCCACCGCTACGAATTTAACAACAGTTACCTGCAAGATTTTGAAAAAGCAGGCATGAAAGCCACAGGATTCAATCCCGAAACCAATCTGGTTGAAATTGTTGAAATCCCTTCTCTCAAATGGTTTGTAGGCACCCAGTTTCATCCGGAATACAGCAGCACCGTGTTGCATCCGCACCCGTTGTTTGTAGGTTTTGTGAAAGCAGCGCTGGGAGAGTAAAGTTTCGGGTTTCGGGTTTGAAGTTTCGGGTTTGAGGTTTCGAGTTTGAGGTTTCGAGTTTCGGGTTCCAAAAGGACAGTTCTTTTCGTTTTTATTCTATATCTAATTCATCTTGATTATGGATAATAACCTTTTTATCTATTTTAGTTAAAACTATTTCTTGGGGTAAATAAATGTCGCCTTGATAATCTATAATATTCCAAAAGATACTTTTCCCCTTTTCTTTCATACAAATTTGCACAGTACCTTTGCCCTTACTGTCGTAAAAACTTCTAAATGCTAAAGACAATGTATCTTGAAGAAACAGTCCTTCAATATTATAATCTGTTTCATCCGTTGAACAATCAATTTTATTTCCACCTCGTGATATAGAACAGAATCGTCCTTTAATTTTATTATCGTTGCTTTTTAACAGGCATAAACTAAACGTTTCATATATCTCATTATTTCTGTAATTTTCATAATACCATTCCCCTACAAAATCATCTATTGCGCATTCTATTTTTCGCTCGTTTAAAACGATTCTATCGTACACCCGCTGTGGTATCTTTTTTAAATCTTTCCCCTGACTTTTCATCAATTCCACATATTTTTGATAGGACTTTTTGGCATCGGCTTTATCCCCGTTACCCCATTGTGC
>JAITTD010000324.1 GCA_031287245.1 Bacteroidales bacterium | reverse complement strand
TAAACTCGTCCGGACGTGATAAGGCGATGTATGGCTTCCGTCTTATCTACGTAAAGGTAATCGCCTTGACGCAATACTTCAAATGATTGGATTCCTATGGGTAAATTTTTCATATTATTGTCGCTCAGATTCTCAATTTTTTTTTGTAGGTATTACGGTAATGCCCGTTGCATTTAATGGTGTTGATCATTTTAACTTTTTTACAAAACCTCTCCTTTCAGATACGACTCATATAAATAACTCGGATTTTCATAATACAGGCTGCTGTTAAAATCTTCTATTTTTCTGGAAAGCCAAGAGTTATATACTTCTATCAAGGCATCTATCGGCTCTTTGTTTTGCCCATTGCAAATGTCAACAATAATTCGTTTATAAACTTTTCCGATATCCCAATAACTTGGAATAAGATATTTTCCATCGGCAATATTATCAAATGTTCCATCTTCTATTTTTTGATTATCAATTAGTTCATCCGTTATTTGGTCCATATTTTCACTATGGTAAACGTCGGCTAACTCATAAAGATGCTGTAGTTTCTCTTTGCCTATCGCATTGACTATTACATTCCGATGGTTCTTGGTTTTTCGCCCGATATATTCAATTAAACTACAAACAAAAAACATATCATTATATTCCTTTTTCTCTCTACCGTTCATTTTTCAATCTCTTCTTTTTTGATAAACGTTAGACATTTTAGGGCTTCGTTCGTACAAAAACTGATTTGATGAGTAGGGTGTTTGAACTTTGCCAACACCCAAAACTGTTCTTTTGTTAGCGTTCCGCTAATATAGTCAGCAATATAATTATAAATTTGATCATTTGCCATTGCTCCAACAACAATGTCAAAGTTATGTTTTACATTATTCCGGCAATCTACAATAAACGCTAACCACTCTTCGGTCATTTCTTCAAAATTACGGATGTTTAAATTGCTGTCTATTTGAAAATTATATACATTAACGGTCGGCGTATCATACCGTTTTGCCCAACGTACAGATTGTTCCCTTATTTCGGTGCAATAAAATCCTGTACCAAAATCCTTAGCATATTTCCCCTCGATTATTTTAGGGTTTTCTATTAAGCAATAGCCACCATGGTATATTTCCATATTTTCTGCATTATGTGGATGGTGGAAGTCATTGCTCACCAGCACCCGTCCGCCTTTGGTATTGGCAAAAACCGTCAATGACTTCCTCATTGCGCAATGAAAGGCAATAATTCTGCTTGTTTTTCCGATAAAATCTCAGCGTGCATAGCGATTAAACAATAGTGTGAAATAATTTTGGTCCTGGCTGCAAAAAAAGTAAAGCATAGCCACGTCACTCCCATTTAATGAAGTAACTAAACTCATTTACAGCCGAATAGAAAGATTTCTAAATCATCAAAAATCCAGTATTCCTTCGCTGAAATTTTTGACAAAAATATATCAAATCAAGTACATTTGCAAATTTATACCATTAAATTTCAGGAAAATTTTTAACATGATGGTTTTTTGACAATAAATCTTGTAATTTTGCAGCGTCAATGGAAAATATATTGAATGTAACGAACACGTCTTCATCTGCCTTGCAATTGAACGCATTGGGCGGTCTGACCGATTACCGGAGCAAGCAGTTGCGCTGCAAAGGCTGCGAAAACCTTTGCATAGTGACGAAATTTTCTTTTGCCACCGGAAAATCGTATTATTCAGGCAATAAATGCGAGAAAGTATTCTCAAATAAGGGCGAAAGTATTCGGCAAGGAGCAAATTTGTACCTGTACAAGAACGAGTTACTGAATGTTTGCGGCGGTAAGGACGTTGAACACACGCGATACACGCTTGGCATTCCCCGTGTGCTCAATATGTTCGAGAACTTGCCGTTTTGGAGCGCTTTGTTGCGCGGCTGCGGCATGGAAGTGGTGCTGTCGTCGCCGTCCACCATGCCGATGTACGAGAAGGGATTGGGCACTATCATGTCCGACAGCATCTGTTTTCCCGCCAAATTAGTGCACGGACACATCTACGACCTTGCTGAACGCAAGGTACAGCGCATCTTTTACCCGATGGTCATCTACGAACGCATGGAAAGCACGAATGCTGTCAATGCGTACAATTGCCCTATTGTGAGCAGTTACACCGAAGTCATCCGAAGTTCCATTCATCCCGAACAGCGGTGGAACATCCCCTTGGACAGCCCTGTGATTTCTTTTTCCGACGAGCGATTGCTGGAACGAGCCTGTTACCGCTATTTGCATGGTTTAGGGGTGAATAAACCCACTTTTCGCAAGGCGTTTGAAGCAGCAAAACAGGCACAAACCGATTTCAGAGAGAACATAAAAAGCAAAGCCGCTGAAATCATTGAAAATGCTTTCGCCGCCAATCGCACACTGATAGTATTAGCCGGAAGACCATACCATACCGACTCGCTCATCAACACTAAAGTGCCGGATATGCTGGCAGAGATGGGCGCTGATGTGGTGTCGGAAGACGCAGTAGCTGAACTCACGCCCACTCCGGCTTTGCAGGTACTTCCACAGTGGACTTATCCCAACCGCATCTATCAGGCGGCAGCTTGGGTCGGGGAACAGAGAGCCAACGTGCATTTGGTGCAAATCAACTCCTTCGGTTGCGGTCCTGATGCCATTACCATCAACGAAACACGCGAACTGCTCAAAAGTAAAGGGAAACCGCATACTTTGGTGCGGGTGGACGAGATTACTTCCACCGGCTCGCTGCGACTGCGGCTGCGCTCAATGCTGGAATCTTTCGTTTTGCGAAATCCTGCGGAAATATCGCAAACGGAACGCACGAAAGTTGCCTTTTTTGAAGACAAAGATCGTCACCGTACCATTCTGGCACCCTGTTTTTCGCATATCTATTCCCGATTATTGCCACCTGTCTTCGCTTTGGGCGGATTCAAATTGGTCAATCTCCCGCCAGCAGATAAAGAATCGGTGGAAACCGGCTTGAAATACGCCAACAACGAGATTTGCTACCCTGCCATCATTGTGATAGGCGATATTATCAAGGCATTGCAGAGCGGCAAGTATGATCTGACACAGGTAGCAATAGGCATTACACAGACGGGTGGGCAATGCCGCGCTTCCACCTACCTGTCGCTCATCAAGAAAGCTCTTATTTCGGCAGGTTTTGAGGACGTGCCTGTCATTGCCATCGGTACGGAAGGGAAAATCATCAACAGCCAGCCCGGATTCGATGTCAATTGGCTGAAACTGTTGCCTGTCATCTTTGCTGCACTGTGCTACACGGACAGTTTGGCTACCATGTACTACTCAACGGTTACAAGCGAAGTGCACAAAGGCGCTGCTGCTCACTTGTTGGACAAGTACCTGCGCGCCATACAGCCGAAGGTGCTGAAGAAAAACATTTCCGGCGTCTTTGCCCTGCTCAGACGCGCCATCAAAGACTTTAATGCGGTGGAAACCGACAAAATCCGGCATCCAAAAATCGGTATTGTGGGCGAGATATACATTAAATATAATACTTTCGGCAATGCCAATTTGGTGGATTGGCTGGTATCACATGGCATTGAGGTGGTTGTGCCGCCGTTGATAGATTTTTTCCTGCAAAGTTTTGTGAACATTGAGGTAAACCGCAAGGCAAAAATACGCCGTTCATCGTGGTCTTCGGATGTGTTTGTGTATTTTTTGGAACAGTATGCCAATGGCTTCATACGCCGCACCGGTCGTGCCATGTCCAAGTATCTGCGCTACGAGCCGACGCACAGTATCCGCAATATGTCCGAAAAAGCGGCAAAAATACTCAATCTTGCCAATCAGTTCGGCGAGGGATGGCTCATTCCGGGCGAGATAGCCGCATTTGCCGAGAGCGGCGTGAACAACGTTGTCAGCGTACAACCGTTTGGCTGCATCGCCAACCATGTAGTGGCCAAAGGTGTGGAAAAGCGCATCCGCGACCGTTATCCCGACATGAACCTGCTCTTTCTCGATTTCGACAGCGGCATGAGCGAGGTCAATATCCTCAATCGCCTGCATTTCATGGTGAAAAATATACAGTAGGTCTGCTACTTGGATATAGGCTGCGCAAAAGCATTTACATCCGCTTCGGTAATCTTGGTTTGGCACAGAATAATGAGCCGTTCGATGACGTTGCGAAATTCGCGGATGTTGCCTGTCCAGTTGATTTGCTGCAAGGCGGCGATGGCTTCGGGCGTGATTCCCTTTGGCGGCATTCCGTATTCATTGCATATCTGATTGATGAAATGGTCTGCCAGCAAGGGAATATCTTCCAAACGCTCGTTCAGCGCGGGTACACGAATAAGGATAACGCTTAATCGATGGTACAAGTCTTCGCGGAAAAGATTGTTTTCAATCGCTTTTTTGAGGTCTTTGTTGGTTGCGGCTACGATGCGTACATCCACTTTGATTTCCTTGTCGCTACCCACGCGCGAAATTTTGTTTTCCTGCAAAGCCCGTAATACCTTGGCTTGTGCCGACAGGCTCATATCGCCAATTTCATCAAGAAAAATGGTACCTTTGTTGGCCGCTTCAAATTTGCCTTTTCTGTCTTTGTAGGCAGAGGTAAACGAGCCTTTTTCGTGACCAAACAGTTCGCTTTCAATCAATTCTGACGGTATGGCGGCGCAATTTACTTCCACAAACGGACCTCCCGCGCGGGAACTTTTTTCGTGTAACCATCTCGCCACCAACTCTTTGCCCGTTCCGTTACTGCCTGTTACCAATACGCGGGCATCGGTAGGCGCCACACGGTCGATGATTTCAAGCACACCCTTGATGGCAGGCGATTCGCCGATGATTTCGTAGGTCTTATTAACGCGCCGTTTGAGCACTTTCGTTTCTTCTACTAAATCCTTCTTTTCTATCGCATTACGAATGGTTATCAACAATCGGTTGAGGTCCAAGGGTTTTACAATAAAATCAAAAGCCCCTTTTTTAATGGCTTCCACCGCTATTTCAATATTTCCATGCCCCGAAATCATCACCACAGGCGCATCGCCCGGCATTTCCATGATTTTGTCAAGCACTTCGATACCGTCCATATTGGGCATTTTGATGTCGCAAAGTACCAATTCATAATTGCCTTTGCCAAACAGTTCAATGCCTTCGGGACCGTCCACAGCCACGTCCACTTCATGGCTTTCGTATTCGAGAACTTCCTTCAAAGTGTTGCGAATACCCCGTTCATCGTCTATTACCAATATTTTTGCCATCTTT
>JAITTD010000311.1 GCA_031287245.1 Bacteroidales bacterium | reverse complement strand
GCTTCGCTTCCTGCCAGCATCTGGGTGTCGTCTATGGTTTGCAGCACTTGCTGCATGGTCACTTTCAGCGGCATGATACCGTGCGCATCAGTGAAGTCGGTGGTGAAGTCGTCCATATTCACGAACGCCGGCAGCAGGGCAGGGTTTAGCCGAGCCAACTCGTGCGCTTTCTCAACGAAGGGCAGGGATTTCTCGCCCATTTTGAGAAGCGTGTGACGCTGGTCGGTGGTTAACACGATGCTGTAAGGCGACAAAATGTCCCTTATCTCATTCGCCTTTGCTAAGGCTGCTTCCAATACTTCGGCGGGTATGTTCGCCTGATGAATGTTGTTATTCATGACTTTTTTATTAAAATGATTACTATTTAAACTATTTAAAATGAAGATTTAATATTTTTGAACCGAACGCGGGTCTTTTTGAACCAACATCGGGTCTTTTTGAACCGGCATCGGGACTTTTTGAACCAAACGCGGGTCTTTTTGAACCGAACGCGGGTCTTTTTGAACCAACATCGGGACTTTTTGAACCGAACGCGGGACTTTTTGAACCAAACGCGAGACTTTTTGAACCAACATCGGGACTTTTTGAACCAACGTCGGGTCTTTTTGAACCGAACGCGGGTCTTTTTGACCCAACATCGGGACTTTTTGAACCGGCATCGGGACTTTTTGAACCAACGCCGGGACTTTTTGAACCGAACACGGACTTATTTTCCAGAAAAGTATTTAATTGTACCATTGAATCACCATTGTCTCACTATTGTCTCACTATTGTCTCACTATTGAATCACTATTGTCTCACAATCTATAACCATCTATCACCTTAATCATAGTAATCCCCGTCAATTTCCGCCTCTACCGTGCAATCCATCTCTACGTTGAAGCCTGCGGGTCGTTCGAAAGGACCTTGCGTCAGTTTGATGCGCGGGTCGGCATACACTTTCTGCAAGAACAGTCCGAAGATGGGCAGCGCCACTGCAGAGCCTTGTCCGTAGCGCATATTGTCGAAACGGATGGATCGGTCTTCGCCTCCCACCCATACTCCGGCAACCAGGTCGGGGGTGATGCCCAGGAACCATCCGTCGGAGTGGTTTTGCGTGGTTCCTGTTTTGCCGCCTATGGGTTTTTGCAGATTGTAGGCATAGCGCAGTTTCGAGGCTGTGCCGCTTTTCACGACGCTTTCGAGCATATTGACCATCAGGTAAGCCGTTTTAGCGCTGATAGCCTCTTGTTTGTCGGACTGAAAGCGCTGCAACACGTTTTTGTTTTTGTCTTCGATGCGGGTGACGAAGATGGGAGAGGAGTACACGCCCTTGTTGGGGAATACGCCGAAGGCAGCCACCATTTCGGCGAGACTGATTTCGGGAGTGCCCAGCACAATGGACGGTACGGGGTCCACGCGGCTGCGGATGCCCATTTTATGAGCCATTTCCACCACTGCCGCAGGCGATACCTGTTTGAGCAGCCATGCGGTGATATTGTTTTCAGACATGGCTAAGCCCCATTTCAGGGTCACATATTTGAAAAGGTTTTCTTTTTTTCCGGAACTGCGGGGTCTCCAGATGGTGTCGCCGACGATAAAGGAGGTTTCCACGTTCAGCACCTTGTAGCATGGCGTCAGGTTCAGGTGGTCTTCTTCAAAGGCGGTGGTGTAGAGGAAAGGTTTAAAGGTGGAGCCGACCTGCCGTTTCTGCACTTTCACTCCGTCCCATTTGAAACGGCGGTAGTCGATTCCGCCGGCATACACTTTCACCTCGCCGGTGTGCGGGTTCATTGCCATCATGCTCGCCCTCAGAAATCGTTTGTGCCAGCGAATGGAATCCCACGGGCTCATCACGGTGTCTATTTCGCCTTTCCATGAGAAAATCGTCATTTCGCAGGGTTTTTTAAATATTTTCAGTATTTCGGCTTTGGACACCCCCCGATCGTGCAGCAAGCGGTAGCGTTCTGTCCGTTCCATCGAGGTTTGCATGATTTTTTCAATGTCCGAATCTTTCAAATCCCTGTCTTTGGTAAAAGGGGCGCGTGGTTGTCCTTTTTTCTCTTTGTCAAAGTCTTTTTGCACCTCTTTCATGTGTTTTTGCATAGCGGCTTCGGCATATCGCTGCATTCGCGAGTCGATGGTGGTATGGATTTTCAGCCCGTCGGTGTAGAGATTGTATGGTGTTTGGTCGGGATGCAGGTTTTTGTGGCACCAGCCAAACAGGGGGTTTTGTGCCCACTGTATGGAATCTTCCGCGTAGGATTCCCATTGGGAGTAGCGTTCCGGATTGGGTTTTTTCTTGTTCATAACGATTCGCAGGTATTCTCTGAAATAGGGAGCGCTGCCTGCATGATGGTCGAGCCGTTCGAAATTCAGTTGCAGAGGTGTTGCTTTGAGCGAGTCAGCCACGGTTCGGCTGATGTAGTCGTTTTCAAACATCTTTTCCAAAACGCTGTTGCGGCGAACGGTTGATCTTTCCGGGTGTTTGACGGGATTGTATTCGGACGGACCTTTCAACATACCGACCAGCACAGCCGATTCGGTGATACTGAGGGAATCGACACTTTTCTTGAAATAAGTGCGGGCGGCTGATTTGATGCCGTAGGAATCGTATCCGAACGGCACCACGTTCAGGTACATGGTCACTATCTCCGACTTGGTATATTGCTTTTCGAGCCGTGCGGCAATCACCCATTCCCTGAATTTGATGGTTGCCAAATGGGCTTTGCGCACTATCGTCCATTTATACTGGGTGGTGTCGCGTTTGAACAGTTGTTTTGCCAGTTGCTGTGTGATGGTGCTGCCTCCGCCTTCTTTGGTACGCCCCATGAACACGGTTTTCACAGCCACTCGTATCAGTCCCACGCCGTCAATGCCCGAATGACCTTCAAAACGGTGGTCTTCGCGGGCTATCAGTGCGTTAACCAGGTGAGGAGGCATTTCTTCGTAAGTGACAGGGTTGCGGTTTTCTGTCAAAAAGAAGGTGGTCAGCAACACTCCGTCGGAGGAGTAAACCTCAGTGGCAATGTTGGTTTGCGGGTTTTCCAGATACTCAAAGGTAGGCATAAAGCCGAATTTTCCGTTGGCGATGAGCACAAACAGCAATGTGACAAGGGCAAACCCTCCAGCCACGACACTCCAAAACAGGATGATAATTTTTCTACGCATACTTCACTCGAAAGGTGGCAAAATTAAGTGTTTTTTTTCAGATAACGAACAAGTCTGTTCTTTTTTTATAAAAAAATGATGGCGATACCCTAATTGTGTGTATATTTGCAGTAAAAAAATCCGAATGTTACCGCTGATACAAAACGACTGGATGAAATTATTGTACCTGATCACCTTTCTGTTTATGGTGATATTGATAGTGCAGCAACGTGGCGACCCTCTGAAAACGATTGCCTGGCTGCTGGTGGTTGCTTTTTTGCCCGTTATCGGGGTGGCGCTCTATTTCTTTTTTGGGAAGAATTACCGCAAAGAGAAACTTTTTTCCCGCAAAGGACTGTCGGACAGCAAACAAATCAAACTGTTGACGCAGTATCAAAGCACCATTGCCGCTCGTCCCGACTATTGGGCAGACGATTCGATATCAGGGAAAGCGCACATCATGAAGATGCTCTACAATTCCGACAAGGCGCTGCTGACGGAATACAACAGGGTGAAGATTCTGGTGAACGGGAAGGAAACTTTCGGTGCAATTATTGATGCACTCCAACAGGCTGTGAACCATATCCACCTGGAATATTACATCATAGAGGACGACAAAATCGGCAACATCATCCGCGAAATTCTGATTGAAAAGGCGCAGAATGGGGTAGAGGTGCGTGTGATTTACGACGACATCGGTTGCTGGTCGCTGAGCAACAAATATATCACTTCGTTGAAAGAAGCCGGTGTGAAGATTTTCCCGTTTATGCCGGTGCGAATGCCTTTTCTGACCAACAAAATCAACTATCGCAACCATCGCAAGATTATTGTGGTGGACGGAACGATCGGTTTTGTGGGCGGGCTGAACATTGCCGACCGCTATATTTCGGGCAGCGAAGAAATAGGTCCCTGGCGCGATACCCACCTGCAGATAGAGGGCGAGGCGGTGTATTCCCTGCAATCTATTTTCCTGCTCGACTGGTTTTTTGCCGGCAAACAGAACATCCATCATCACAACAAGTATTTTCCGCCCTGCTGCATCACCGAGCGACATTTGATACAGATTGTTGCCAGCGGTCCCGATTCCGACTGGGCGAGCATCATGCAGACCTATTTCATGGCGGCAGCCACGGCAAAGGAGAGCATCTGCATCTCCACGCCTTATTTCATGCCCAACGAGAGCATCCTCACCGCCATTCGCTCCGCCTCGCTAAGCGGGGTTGACGTGCGCATCCTGCTACCCAAGCGCTCCGACTCCAAATTGGTGGCGTGGAGCACCAACTCCTATATCAGCGAACTGCTGGAAGCGGGCATCAAGGTGTATCTTTACGAAAAAGGCTTCCCGCACTCCAAACTGATGATTATCGACGACGTGTTCTGCTCCGTGGGAACGGCAAACATGGACATCCGCAGTTTCGACCAGAATTTTGAAATCAACGCCATCATATACGACCGGCGGATAGCCACTGCCATGCGCAATATCTTTGAGAACGACATCAAGGGATTGAAAAGTATCCATGCCGGGAAATGGTCGCGCCGTCCCAAATGGGTGGTGTTTCGCGAATCCATTGCGCGGCTTTTCAGCCCGTTGCTTTGAATACAATACATTGTTATAAGTTGTTATAAGTTGTTATAAGTTGTTATACGTTGTTATACGTTGTTATAAGTTGTTATAAGTTGTTATAAGTTGTTATACATTGTTATAAGTTGTTATAAGTTGTTGTTTATCCGTTCTCTCGTTCATCCGTTCTCTCGTTCATCCGTTCATCCGTTCATCCGTCCGTTCATCCTTTCTCTAAAATGTGCAGGTATTCCGTTGTGCTATCGGCTTTATGACAGCGGCTTTCGCTTTTGTCGGCTTTAAAACGGTGGTAATCAATTTCTGCTAAATCGTATTTACCGTATTTTTGCATGATTTTTTGAACGTTCTCTACCGACATTAAGCCTTCGTTGTTGTAACTCAAAAAAATGTACTTAAAATCTGCATTTCCAATGAGATGATCCAATTCATTTTGCACCGTATTTGGAGAGCAGTATTTTGATTTTGAGTATTTTCGCAGTCCTGTTTTGCCTTTCGGAATAAATGACTTGTATTCTGCGATGGTGTTGAGCAAATGATAATTGGCGCCATATTGTCGTGTGTTGTATGGCGGGTCAAGGTACAAAATATCGCCGCTTATTCTTTGTATTAATTGATTTGAATCTGTGTTATAAACCTTGTGACAGCGATCGTCCAGTTCAAAAAATGCAGGCTGAAGAATCAACTCTTTTTGTGCTGTTTTTTTGAGATTTTTCAGATAAGAAGCGTAAACAGAAGTCGTGTTTGCCAATTTATCAGCGCTTTCAAGCAAACTGCAAAGCAAAAAGTAATAAAGATTTTCAGAAATTTCATTTTTGTTTTTCCATTCTTCTATTTTTTGCCGAATGGTGTCAATTTTTTTCCCGTTATAATCTGAAAAATATTGTCTTTCGCCATTTCCACCCGCACAGTAGTTTTTGTAAATAAAGCCATTATCAATCAAAGGGGAATGATTTAAGGCTTCGATATAATCAAGTTTGTTCGGAATTTCGTTGTGATTTTCGATATAATTTTTATTCAACACAAAACTGAAATATTCAATGTCATTGGCAATAATTTGTTGGCAGGATTTCTTAAAATTGCGGGCTACAATACCTGTTCCGGCAAAAATATCGCAAAATATTTTTGTGGAAATATCCCCAACCACTGAATTTATCGTTGAAACGATGAAAGTTGAGAGTTTATATTTTGAGCCTATATAGTTCATCGTGAAAGATCTTTAAACCTTTTTTCTGTGATGATAATTTCTGCAAAGATGCATCTTTTTTAATAAATCTGAAAATTTTATCAACATGTCCTTTAAACTTGTCACTCCATCCATCTTTTCAGGGCTGGCAAAATTAAATGTTGTCAAATTGAATAAAAACCAATACATTTGTGTCCTGTTTTTGAAAGGAAAAAGATGGACAAATATGCTGTAAAAGGGCTAAACGAGCGGTTTGCACACTCGTCGCCGGAAGAAATGCTGTGGTATTTTCTTGATTTGTTGGGCAACAGGATAGCGCTATCTTCCAGCCTGAGCATCGAAGACCAGACTTTAACCTGCATGCTGCGGCGGATAGACCCGCGGGTGCGCGTTTTTACGCTGGATACCGGACGGCTCTTTCCCGAAACGTACAGTTTGATTGACAAAACCAGCCAGCAATACGGTCGCATGGAAGTGTTTTTTCCCGACTGTGCGAAAGTGCAGGAAATGGTCAACACCGCAGGCGTCAACCTCTTCTACGAGAGCATTGAAAAGCGCAAACAGTGCTGCCACGTGCGCAAACTGGAACCGCTGCACCGCGCTTTCGCCGGATTGGATGCGTGGATTTGCGGGCTTCGGCGCGAGCAATCCGTCACCCGCCACGATATGCAGATGGTGGAATGGGACGAAAGCAACGCCCTTCTTAAACTCAATCCGCTGATTAACTGGACGGAAGAACAGGTGTGGCAGTACATTAGACAACACAACGTGCCCTACAACGTGTTGCACGACCGCCATTATCCCAGCATCGGCTGTCAACCCTGTACGCGGGCGGTGGCTGCCGATGAGGACATTCGCGCCGGACGGTGGTGGTGGGAATCGCCCGACCATAAAGAATGTGGCTTACATAAACGGTAACAATGACAATATGAGTAGAAAATTTTTCCTCGTTTGCTTTTCAGGATGGATAGCGACTGCCGTTTGGGCACAAACGCCCAAACAGTTTGACAACGATTTGGACCAATACCTCACTGCGGTGGAGGCGCTGTTTGCCAACATCAAAACCACTGAGCAGGACAAGGCGCTCGCCGCTCAATTTGGCACAGCATGGACAAGCGGCGTTTTTTCCGACAACGAACGGCAGCAGATTTTGCAATTTTCCAATCAATTACTCGCCAAGAAATCCCGCAATATCCATTATTACGCCTTGTGGCGATGCATGCTCGCTTTCAAAGAGCCGCAAAACAGTGCAAAAGGCTTTGATGTGTGGATGAACGCCATGATTAAAACTGCTCAAGACAGGAAAATCACCCCCACTCACCTGCAAAACCTGATGAACGCTACGGAATTACTGCTTCTCCGCAATGTTGTATTCTATTCGGCAGGAGGCGAATGGCGCACCCTCAACAATGACATCCGGTACGAATTAGTCAACAACGAACTTTCATTAGTGAGCGGCATCATTGACTTATGCTGTTTCGCAAAGGGCGACAGCATCACGATAAGCGGCACCACAGGCAGGTACAACTGTATCACCCAGCAATGGCAAGGCGCCGGAGGCACCGTGACGTGGGAACGCGCCGGCTTTGCCCCATCGGACGTGTATGCTACCTTGCGGAATTATCAAATCGACATGAAACAGTCGCAATACACGGCAGACAGCGTCATCTTTTTCCACAAAACCTATTTCCCGCAAATGGTACAGGGGAAACTCATTGACAAGGTGCGCCACAATACAGGACCCGAAATGGCAGTGTTTCCCGAGTTTCATACCTACAGCACACATTACGCCTTCGACCATATTTTTCCCGATGTGTCGTTTGAAGGCGGCATCACCATACAAGGAGCGCGTACCATCGGTTCGGGCAACGACAGCGTGAAGGCGGTGGTGAAGATACAAAAGAGCGACAGCCTGCGATTGCGAGTCTATTCCAAGAGTTTCATCTTCCGCAGCGACCGCATGAACGCCTACTCGTCCTCTCCTGTTTTTTATTTTGGCGACGATTCCATTGTTCATTCCAATTTGTCGTTCAGCTATCTGGCGCCCATGCGCGAAGTGAGTTTCAACCGCTCCGATGCGGCTTCTTCACAGGCGCCTTATTTCAACAGTTATCATAAAACGGACATGAATTTCGAGCAATTGATATGGAAATTGGACGAGCCGGAGATTAACTTTTCTTTCACACGAGGTTCAACGCTTGGCAGGGCACAGTTTCGCTCGCAGAATTATTTTAACCGCGACGAATACGAGAAGATGCAATACTTTGACCAGGCGCATCCCCTTGCACAACTCGGAAAATGTTCGCAGGCTTTTGGATTGGACGAGTTTCCGGTGGAAGTGTATGCCAGTTTCATCAAACGAATGACAGCCGACACGCGCAACCAGATTATCAATCTCGCCAAACAGGGCTATGTGGTGTACGATAGCGACAACGATTACATCAAAATACAACCTTTGTTATTGAGCACTTTGAGCGCTGCCGGCAAAAAGGTAGATTTTGATGTGATTAGCCTTCGTTCGCTGGTGAATGCCCCCATGAAAAACGCTGCCATGAACATTCATACATACGATATTGATGTGAACGGGGTGGAGCGCATTGCGGTGAGCGATTCGCAAAATGTAGTGATCACGCCCAAAGAACAAAAGGTGATTCTGACAAAAAACAGGGGGATGAAAATTGCAGGTCGCATTGATGCCGGACAAATGAGTTTCTACGGCGACTCATTGCAGTTTGATTACGACACCTTTGAAATCAAGTTGCAGCGAGCGGACTCGGTGATTGTGTTTGTGCCTTCGCCTGAAAAAGACGCTTTCGGAAAAAACAAAATGCGGAGAATCAATAATGTGATACAGCATGTATCGGGCAATTTACAGATAGACCGTCCCGACAACAAATCAGGGCGATTCAGCCTGAACCAATACCCAATTCTGTACAGTGACAGTGTTTCAAAGGTAACTTATGGTTCATCGTCCATTGAGAGCGGAGCATATAATAATGATAAATTCTTTTTCGAGATAGATCCCTTTGTGATGGACAGTCTTGACCATTTTGAGAAAGAGCACTTTTCGCTGTCCGGTCGTTTTTCTTCGGCAGAAATTTTTGCCGATATGCGCCGTGTCATCAAAGTGCAACCCGATTATTCGCTTGGATTTACTTTTGAAACCGGCGATTCAGCCATCACTACTTACGGTAATGCCGATTTGAAAGCCAACATAAGCCTTACCAACAAGGGATTGCGGGCGTCAGGAACGCTCAAATTCCTCACTGCCACCATTCATTCCGAAGACTATGCCATGTATCCCGATTCCATGAATATTCCCAAAGCGAAGTCATTTATTTTGGAAAAACAGACACAAGGCGTTGAGTTTCCGGAAATAAAATCCGAAGGAAACAAGATTCACTGGGAACCGAATAACGACAGAATGAAGATTTACAAAACCGACAAGGTTTTTAATCTGTTTGACGATAAAAAGTTTGACGGCAATCTATTGCTTTCAAGTAAAGGCTTGTCGGGCAAAGGACGGATGGATATGAACATTGCCGACGTTCGGTCGGACAGTGTTGCGTTCCGTTCGGATTCATTTGTGGCAGATGAGTCATTGTTCAGGCTTCGTGTGGCAAAGGAGGGCGCCTACCAGTTTGTAACGGCAGATACAGTGCAGTCTTCTGTCAATTTTACCACCCGCACCGGTCAATTTAAGGCGAAGAGCGACTATGCGCTGGTTCGCTTTCCCGAAACCAAACTCGAAGCCCGTGTGTCTGACTTTACATGGGACATGGAAAGTACAAAAATCAACTTGGGAGGCGGCGCCTTGAGCGATGCTGCGGATTTCAAGTATAAAACCATGGGCGAAAGTCAGGGTACACGGTATATGTCCACTATGTACGGCGCCGATTCGCTTAATTTCGTTGCCAATTCGGCATCCTACAATTATTCATCCGGTCTGCTGAAAGCGGAAGGCGTTAACCTGGTACAGTCCGGAGATGCCCTCATTTTCCCCAATGAAGGCAAACTGACTGTGAATGTAAACGGATTGCTCGAACTAAACGACAACGCAAAGATTGTTTTCAATGATACCCTGCGGCAACACGTCATCCATTCGGCTAATGTCAGTATTTCCGGCAGAAAGAAGTTTTCCGGTTCGGGCATCTACGACTATACCGACGAAACCAATAAGATGACTTCAATAGAAATCACCGACGTTTCAACGGATAAATCGGGAAAAACTCAGGCAAAAGGCTCTATTTCAGAAGAGTCGGATTTTATGCTCAACCCGTTCTATCGTTTCCAGGGGGATATACTGCTCAAATCGGACAACAAATTTCCTGAATTTGACGGCGCTGCTCAAATTGTTCAGGAATGTGAAACGCTGCATCCCGACTGGGTTCGATTCAAAAGTGTGGTAGATCCGGTCAAGGTGGAGATTGAGGTGGGCGAAGCACCTGTCAACAAGCAATTTGCGAGGATATACAACGGTTTGTTCCTTTCACGCGACTCTGTTTATCCTGCCTTCCTGTCCCAACGCAACAATTATAACGACAAACAATTGATACAGGCTTCGGGAGTGCTTCACTACAACCGCGATTCGATGATTTACACCATCGCCTCGAAAGGAAAATTAGCCAATCCCGATTCGGCAGGCAATCTGTTGGCATTCAATCGCAACACCTGCATTATCAGCGGCGAAGGGCGCATTTCGCTGGGCGAAGATCTGGGCAGGGTAAAATTGGATGCCGTAGGAAAAATCGTGCATAACCTCAACACGAATGAAACTTCCTTTGACGTTATGCTGGCGGTGGATTTCCTTTTCGACGCCGGATTGCTCTCTTTTGTTGCCGCCAAAATAGACAGTTTACCCAATCTGACAGGTGTCGATTTGCGGCGTACCCAGTATATCAAGGGTTTGAACGAATGGTTGGGCACGAAGCAGGCTAACCGATTCAGGCAGGAATCGTCCTTGGGCAAGGTGAAAAATATTCCCGACCAGTTGAAACATACCTTGTTGCTGAATCAACTGCGCTTAGTTTGGGATCCGGCACGTCATTCCTACCGTTCCGTTGGTAAAATAGGAGTGGGTAATATGATGGGCAATCAGGTGAACCGCCTGGTGGATGGTTTTGTGGAAATATCCAAGCGCCCCGGCGGCGATATGATGGACATTTATCTGAAAATGTCCGATAACGACTGGTTTTATTTCGGTTATACCCGTGAATTGATGCAAGTATTGTCATCCGACCAGGATTTCAACAAGCGTTTGGTCAAGATACCCGAAAAACAGCGCAAAGTAGCGGATAAAAAACCGGGATATATGTATATGATCTCATCAGCGGAAAAATATTACCAGTTCCTTACACAAATGAATCGGGCAGGCACAAACGAGCCACAGCCGCCATCCACCGGACCGGAGCAGCCCGTGCCCGAAGCGTCCGAACCAGTCGTTCCAAAAGAACCGGCACAAGTAATTGAAATAGAGTGACGGAACAATTGAACAGCATAAAAAACAGTTTTTCCAATGTTCGCGCTTGGAAATCTGAAAATTTTCATCTACTTTTGTCAGATAATCACCAAAAAAAGCCGGTATGAAATGGATGATATTTATTTTCATCATGTTATTCGTAAACAATATTGAGATAGACGCACAACGCCGTCCTACCGGCGTAAAGCGGGAGGTAACGCTGGAAGGCGGTTTCAACTGCAGAGATTTGGGAGGATATGAAACAACAGGAGGGCAGCGACTTGCGATGGGTAAACTGTATCGCTCTGCCCACCTCAGCCGACTGACCGATCATGATTTGATTGAATTGAAGCAACGGAAAATCTATACGGTCCTTGATTTCCGCAGCAAACAGGAAGTTGCCGATGCGCCCGACCGCTTACTGCCCGGCACCGTCTATTTGAATATACCATCCGGCAATATCAATGATTCTGCCACATTTGCACAAAATAAAATTTCGGGCTTTGACATGATGATTGCCTTTTACTCGGATATTTCGGGCTTGAAAGAACGATTCAGACCCTTCTTTCAACAATTGGTTACTCAGCCTGATACAGGGGCTTTGCTGTTCCACTGCGCCATCGGGAAAGACCGCACCGGAATCGCGGCAGCTTTGCTGCTCTATGCGTTGGATGTGCCGATGGAAACCATTATGGCGGACTACACTGCCACCAACTTTTTCATGAAAGACCAAAACAACGCCATTGCCGAACAGTTAGTAACAAAATATGGCATTGAACAGGCAACCGCTGCGCAAATAACAGAAGCCCATCCTGCCTTTCTGCGCGCTACATTCGAGGCAATCAACCGAAAATACGGCTCGGTAGAAGCCTTTTTCAACATCGAACTGGGCGTTAATGAGATGGTGAAAATGATGTTGCGACGGAAATATTTATTGTAATGATTTCCGAAATTTCATGTAATTTTGCAAAAAAAATAAGATTAAAAATTCGTAATTGATTTAAATATGGCGTTAGTGAATGATAATTTTCTTCGTTTGCCCGGCAGTTATCTGTTTGCAGAAATAGCACAAAGGGTAAGCACTTACAAAACAGCACACCCCAGCCACAAGGTGATTAGCCTTGGCATCGGCGACGTAACCCGTCCGTTGGCGCCTGCTGTTATCAAGGCATTGCAGGATGCCACCGTGGAGATGGCTTCGGAAAAAACCATGCGAGGATATGCACCTTATTATGGGTACGATTTTCTGCTGGATGCCATCTGCAAAAACGATTTTGCTCAATACAACATCCCCATCGGCACTGATGAAATCTTCGTAAGCGACGGCGCTAAGAGCGATACTGGCAATATTGGCGACATCCTGAGTACCGACAACGTCGTAGCCGTCACAGACCCTGTGTATCCTGTATATGTGGACACCAACGTGATAGCAGGACGGGCAGGCACGCTGACCGACGAACGGTGGAGCCGCATCGAATACTTGCCATGCACGGCAGCCAACAATTTCACCCCCGAATTGCCGAGCCGCCACGTGGACATCATCTATCTGTGCTATCCGAATAACCCAACGGGAACGACATTGAGCAAAACCGAACTGAAAAAATGGGTAGAATACGCCGCAAAAAACGATGCTATCATATTGTACGATGCTGCCTACGAGGCATTCATCACCGAAAAGGATGTTCCGCACAGTATTTTCGAGATTGAGGGCGCAAAAGAGGTAGCCATTGAGTTTCGCAGTTTTTCAAAAACAGCAGGATTTACCGGAGTGAGATGCGGATACACCGTTATACCCAAGGACGTGAAAGCCCTCAGCGCCGACGGCAAAAAGGTATCGCTGGGCGAATTATGGAAACGCCGACAGTCCACCAAATTTAACGGAACGGCATACATTGTGCAACGGGCTGCCGAAGCAGTTTATTCACCCGAAGGAAAGGGGCAGATTCGTGAAACCATTGATTATTACTTAGAAAATGCAAAAATCATCCAAACCGGTTTGGAAAAAGCCGGACACAAGACCTTTGGAGGCATCAACGCACCGTATATATGGCTGCAAACGCCAAAAGGACAGTCGTCATGGGAATATTTTGACTTTTTGCTGAACCAGCTGCAAATCGTCACCACACCGGGTTCGGGGTTTGGAAAGAGCGGCGAAGGTTTTGTCCGCTTGACCGCTTTTGGCAACAGAGCCGAAACCATCGAAGCAGTGGAAAGGATTGTGAAATGAGCACTTTTATAGCGCCTCAAAAAAAGATTCAGCTTGAATAAAAATATTTTTTGTGGTTTAAAAATTATCCGTACCTTTGCAGCCCTAAAATTGAAGTAAATTTTATATCTAAAATAAGCCATGAAGAAAGATATTCATCCTAAAAACTATCGGTTGGTAGTGTTCAAAGATATGTCGAACGACTATACTTTTATTACCCGCTCGGCAGCCAATTCACGCGAAACGATTGAACTCGAAGGCGTTACTTATCCGTTGATTAAATTGGAAATTTCCAACAGTTCGCATCCTTTTTATACAGGAAAAATGAAACTGGTGGATAGCGCCGGTCGTGTTGATAAATTCATGAACCGTTACAAAGACCATTACAAGAAAGCCAAGAGTTGACAAAGTCCTTTGAAAATACAAGCGTGGGGTCATATTTTTTGTGAAACCCGTTTGTGGCGTGGTGTTTGGTACATTGAGGGTTTACTCTGATATTGATAAAAAGGCTGTTCGGGAAATCGAGCAGCCTTTTTTAATTCCGCACCATATTAAAATTATTTGTATCTTTCGACGATTTTTCAAAACGAAATTTTTGCAAACAGGATTAGTCATAAAGTCAACAGGCAGTTGGTATGCCGTGAGGTTTGACAACGGAGTACAAGTGGTGTGCAAACTGAAAGGACGTTTGCGCAATGAAGGCATCAAAAGCACCAGTCCGGTGGTGGTGGGCGACCGTGTCCTGCTGGAGTCGGGCACGCAGGGCGAATGGTTGATAGCCGGCATTGAGCCACGCCGCAACTATCTCATCCGCAAATCGACCAATCTGTCGCGCCAGTCGCACATCATAGCGGCGAATGTTGACAGGGCGTTTTTAACCGTCACGCTAAGTATGCCCGAAACGCCGGCGGAGTTCATTGACCGCTTTTTGGTGTCAGCCGAAGCATACCGCATTCCGGTGTGTCTTGTTTTCAACAAAACCGATTTGTACACTGCCGCGGAGATGGAAAAGGTGAGACAAACCATTGACATTTACCGTACAGCAGGATATACGGTTATCGAAACATCGGTAGTGAAAAATAGCGGCATACATACATTAAAAAATATGATGGAGGGAAAAATTTCTGTGATAGCCGGACTTTCGGGCACGGGCAAATCATCGCTGGTTCGCGCCATGAATCCGGATTTAGCGGTGCGTGTAGGCGATATGTCCGCGTATCACCACAGCGGCAAGCACACCACCACCTTTGCCGAAATGCTCGAAACGGGCAACGGCTATATCATCGACACCCCCGGCATCAGAGGTTTCGGGCTGATACACATTGAGCGGGAAGAGTTGTATCATTTCTTCCCCGAGATATTCAAAGTGGCTGCCGGTTGCTCGTTCCACAACTGTTTGCACCTCAACGAACCCGGATGTGCAGTCATCAGGGCGGTGGAAGATGGCAGCGTCAACGCCGGTCGCTATCGCAGTTATCTAAGTATGATGACGGATGATTCACAAAAAAAATATCGTTAAAACTCAATTAAACCCAGTCTTATGAAATGGAAGCATATTATTATTCCGGCTGTTGTCTGTGCGATAGGCATTGTACTTGCCGGAATATACACTCACCGGTTGCGGCAGCACCAAATAGAAACGAGGAAGATGTTAATCATGTCCTATACAAAGCAGATGGCACGGCAAGTGGATGCGATTCTGTCGGAAGCGCGGATATTTTCCTTTGCGGTGAAACCTATTCTCAACACAATATCGCAGATTGACAACACTTTGAATAAAAATACGGAGTTGGTAACATTTTATGAAGAGCGGCTGAACAAATACCCTTTTATCAGAAGAAGCGCCATCACCGATCAACAGGGCAATGTCTTCAGTCTTTCCCGCGATGAAACGGGGCGATTCCTTGCTGCACGCTACAGGGCTACAGCCAGCGTACTCCTGTCGTATGAAAACATATTCATGGAAGGGAATGATTATGTCTGCACTTTCCCTATGTTTTCGGATGAAACCTTGGTGGGCAATATTTCCATCGCTTTCGATATGACGATGCTTCTTAATGCGCTCCATTTGATTTTCTTTGAAGACAGCAACAGCTGGCTGACCGCTGTTCTGTCGTATGAAGATGCTTGCATCACGTTTCCGTTAGAATCGGATTATCGATTGTCCAATGTGTCGGAAATTGTTGCATTGATGGGGCAAAAAAAAGACAGCGCTTTTATCGCAGGCGCTGTCAGCAATGGTTCGCAAAATCTTGATGTCATATCGTATTATCAGAAATTTGACTATCCCGGTCAATTTTTGGGAATGATAGCCAGTAACAATATTTCCGACATACTTCGCAGTACCCGCCGCTTTTTTATTGTTTCCTGCATCCTGTTCATCCTGTTTGCAGCAATTTATGTTTTCATATTGAAATACAACAACTATAGTCTGAGAAAAATAAATAAAGAACAGGACAGACAATTAACCTTGTTTCAAACCATTTTGCAGGACATATCTGTCGGATTGATCCTGCTTCAGGACGGAAAGTTAATTACCGTCAATGAATTTGCCATGGATTTATTATCCGATTTCATTCAACCGTCAGATATCGGTCATTTCGCAAGGGTTAAATTTCCACCCGAATTTTTAGTGCATCAGGAAGATCGCGAAATGGATGAATGGAGTTTGTTTTCGTTTATGAAATTCGGCAATGAAATACATCTTCTTAAAAATCGGTCGGAAGTACGAATCGGCAATGAATCTTTCACCATCATTGTTTTTTCAAATGTCACCGAACTGGAAAAAAGCAGGAAGTATGCCGTACATTCCGAACTCACCAAATCGGAGTTACTCAGCCGCCTCAGTCGTGATCTCAGCCGTTCTCTCAACCGGATCAACGAGGCAATCGTGTTAATGGCACAGCGATATCCGGAGGATAAAACGCTGAAACACATTACCGAACCTGTGGCGTTTATAGCAGACAGCCTCAAAAACATGCAGGATTTTGGCGACATTGAATCAGGCAATGTCGTCCTCAACGAACTTCCGTTCGATATCACCGAAACCGTCAACGAAGTGGCGAACGTATATAAGCCGGAAATAAACCGGAAAAACTTGAAATTGACGATCAAGATCTCCCATGTTTCCGATCAAAAAGTAGTGGGAGACGCCATGCGATTCAAACACATTTTGGAACAACTGCTTAGCAACGCCGTCAAATTCACCCGGTCGGGTGAAATCAGGATATCCGTAGATATGGTATCTGTTGAGGAAAATAAAGGCTTGATCAGATGTTCTGTCGAAGATACCGGAACAGGCATGAACGTGGATGAACTGAAAAATATCTTCTCGCTCGAAACCAGAACCAAAAACGGGAAATTCGTTGGTCTGGGAACCATTATCGCCAAGCAATTGGTCAGTATTTTTGGAGGCAACATATTAGTTTCAAGCCCTTCCAGCATTTCCCACGATCCGGCAACACCCGGCACAAAGGTTTTCTTCACCATTCGGTGCTATTTGGATGTGGCGCCCCACAAAAATCTGGATTTTGCCTCCATCACTTCTTTCGAGCAACTTGGAGTGTTGATTATTACCACAGATGCCCACAATGTTAAATACCGGCTCAATGAATTTCAACGAAAATCCATCCGGCCTGACATCTTTTTGTATGATAAGAATGTAACAGGCATGTTGCTGGCAAACAAGTTAATCATTGACAAAAATCGCTACCAAATCATCATTATTGACACCAATAACGAAGAAACAGGATTTACAATCGCTCATGAATTGAACGAAAGGGGGCTTACGCAGCAGTACATTTTTGTATTTATTGATGCATATCAACAACCCGGACATTACCTTCGCGCCAAATACCTGCAAATGGACTATTATGTGGACAATAGAGAAGACGTATTCCTGATAGACAAGGTACTGTCGGATAAGTTCCCGTCCCTGATACGGTCGGAAGAATCGCAGGATGTGGATATCTCAAAAGATCTTCGGATACTCATGTGCGAACACAATCCTTTGAGTCAGGCTGTTTCCCGACTGGTATTCACCCGTCTGGGCTATCAAGTCGATTGTGTAGCCAATATCACAGAGATGCGCAGCGCGATGAAACAGGTCGCTTACGACATCATATTTATTGATTTGTCGTTCCCTCCCACCAATGCCATCGAACTGACCACCCAGTTGCGAAAGGAGGGAAACAGGCTACTCATCATTGCGATAACCTCCAATGTATCAAAAGAAAACATAAAAGGAATCGTCAATGCCGGGATGAATGACTATCTACAAAAGCCGCTCAATCCGGATGCTGTGAAACAAGTCATTCACAAATGGTTCATGTAGAGATGATTGATACCCACGCACATTTATACGACGAAGCCTTTCATGCCGATCGTGACGCGGTGATAGCAAGGGCTTTAGAGCAAGGCGTCAGCCGGATGCTCCTGCCCAACATCGATGCCGACACTGTGGCACCCATGCTGGAATTGTGCAGCCGCTATCCGAACATTTGTTTCCCCATGGCAGGACTGCATCCCACCTCCGTGACGCCCGATTTTGAGCAGCAATTGAAAGCCATAGCGCCGCTACTGAACAACAAAAACATAGTGGCAATCGGCGAAATCGGCATTGACCTCTATTGGGACAAGCAATACCGGCAGCAACAGACGGAAGCCTTCCGCATACAATTGGGCTGGGCGAAAAAACTCCGCTTGCCCGTTGTCATTCATTGCCGAAAATCCTACAACGAAATCATGGCAGAACTGAAACGCGAACAGGACGGCACATTAAGAGGCGTTTTCCACTGCTTCCCCGGCAATGAACACCAAGCCGACGAAGTGACAGCGCTCGGGTTCGAACTGGGCATAGGCGGTGTGGTCACCTACAAAAATGCAGAAATGGCACGGGTGGTGCAGCATACCGACATCCGGCATATCCTCACCGAAACCGACGCGCCCTATCTCCCGCCCGTACCTTACCGAGGCAAACGCAACGAAAGCGCATACATATATAATATAGTAAAAATGATTGCCGAATTAAAATCCATGTCCGAGGAAGAAGTCGCCACTCAAACTGCAAACAATGCCAAAAAACTGTTTTCAGTCTGAATTTTGCCTCTAAAATACGTCCAATTTCGGTTCAAAAAAGAAAAAATCCCATCCTTTTTTTAAAAATTAAACTATTTGAAATTCAAGAAATTAAAACTTTTTTCACCTGTTTTTGCAAAAAAAATGCAAAAAAAAATGAAAAAAAATTCTGCATGTAACATTTTTTTTGTAGTTTAGCACCCTGAAAAGACTTGATTTTTTCCCCAATTTTTGGGCTGAAATCAAGTAATATCAGAACGGAGAGATGGCCGAGTGGTCGAAGGCGCACGCCTGGAAAGTGTGTGTACCCCAAAAGGGTACCAAGGGTTCGAATCCCTTTTTCTCCGCAGTTTTAAATTTTAAAAGTAATTAATAAATTAAACCCAAATTCGTTATAATCTAAATTGAATTTTTATCATGAAAAAATTAATTTCATTTGTAGTTGTGCTTGGGATGTTGTTTGTGAACGCATCCAGTTTGTTTGCTCAAGAAGCAGCGTCCGGTGGTCTTGGTGAATTTCATCAAGTGTTGAAAGAGAAGTTCATTGAAGGCGGTGTGCCTTGGATGACGCCTATCTTGCTCGTGTTTATTGTCGCCTTGGCTATTGTCATTGAGAGAGTGATTTATCTGAATTTGGCTACCACCAATACGGATAAACTTCTGGCAAGCGTTGACGAAGCGTTGCGCACCGGAGGTGTTGATGCCGCTAAAGAAATTTGCCGCAACACCAAAGGTCCTGTTGCCAGCATTTTTTATCAGGGACTTGACCGCTACAACGAAGGCGTTGACATTGTTGAAAAAGCCATCGTTTCTTATGGCGGCGTACAGATGGGCAAGTTGGAAAACGGTATGATCTGGCTCAACCTGTTTATCGCTCTTGCACCTTCTTTAGGATTTATGGGCACGGTGGTAGGTATGGTTCAGGCATTTGACGATATCGCAAAAGCCGGTGACATTTCTCCGAGCATTGTAGCAGTTGGTATGAAAGTAGCCTTGTTGACCACTCTCTTCGGTTTGATTGTAGCCATGATTCTTCAAGTGTTCTACAACTACCTGCTGAACAAAATCAACAGTCTGGTGAGTAATATGGAAGATTCATCCATCACAATCATGGATATCTTAGTGAAACACAGCGCTGAAAACGAGAACGCATAAATTCAAGAAAATATGGAAGACATCATCACATTGTTCGGATTGCCTTTAGCATACATCGCTTTGGTGTTGGCAGCAATTGGAAGTATCGGATTTCCGCTGTATTTCATGCTGAAGGATTTGAAAAAAGCAAAAACCGCGTTAATTGGTGTAGGCGCACTGTTGGCAATCTTCCTGATCTGCTTTTTATTTGCAGGCGGAGAAGCGGCCACCGTGGGCAACATCGAGATTTCCGGCGGTCAAATGAAATGGATCAATGCCGGAATATTTGCTGTTTATATAACAGGGGCAGGAGCCATTCTTGCGATTATATATACGTCAGTAGCTCGATATTTTAAATAATCAGGTATGAATCTAAAAAAGACACCGGGAATCAATAGTTCGTCCATGGCAGATGTGTCCTTCATCCTGTTCATCTTCTTCTTGATGGTGACCACGATGGGGACGGATTATGGCTTGATTCGTCAGTTGCCCCCTATGGTAGATGACATAGATATAACTCAGGAAATCAAAGAAAGGAATGTCTTTGTAGTGAACGTGAATCTCTATGACCTGATTCAGGCTGAATCAAAAGTGGTAGAGATCGGTCAACTGCGTGGATTGGTCAAAGAATTTTTTAACGTCAATACTGTTGGGGAAGAATTTCCTCAAAAGAAAGATACCATAGTGGGAGGCAAAGCCATTCGAATGAATAGAACCGCCGTTGTTTCTTTGCAAAACGACCGCGGCACTTCATACCGCACCTACATTCAGGTGCAAAATGAATTGGCTGCTGCTATTCATGAATTACGGGATGAAGCAAGTCTGCAGTTATACGGAAAAAAATACGATGACCTGGACGAAGATACTCAGGAATTTATAGGAAAAAAACTTTATCCTATGGCTATTTCCGAGGCTGAACCTAAAGAAATCAAAAAGAAATAACAGGAGGACAAGATCATGGCTAAATTTAAAAAAGACGTTGATAAGGAAACACCCGCAATAGCAACCACATCGTTGCCCGATATTATTTTCATGTTGATATTTTTCTTCATGGTAACCACCTCTATGAGACAGGCAACCGTTATGGTTGAACAAAAACTGCCTATCGCATCGGAAGTGAAGAAGTTGGAAAACAAATCCTTAATCAGTTTTATCTATATAGGCTCTCCTCAAAAATCGTATCAGGCAAAGATGGGCACATCGACACGTCTTCAATTGAGTGACAGGTTCGCTACAGTGGAAGACATCCAAGCATTTATCGCTGCCGAGAGGGAATCCAGAAGTGAAGCGGATCAAGCCAAAATGACCACCGCTCTCAAAATAGATGAAAACGTAAAGATGGGACAGGTAACAGACGTAAAGCAAGCATTGCGCCGCGTTGGAGCTTTGAAAATCAGTTACACCACTCTGAAAGGCGAAAAAGTTTTTTAAACTACTGATAAATAGTTTGTTAAGAAAAACCTTTGAACCAGTTTCAAAGGTTTTTCTTTTTTATGTAGCGCGTTATACAAAAAAAACAGTAATTTTGCAGCCGTTAAAATTCAAAATCGAAAATGGCTTCAGAAGATACCTTTAAAAAAATCATAGCCCATTGCAAGGAATATGGGTTCATTTTTCCGTCGAGCGACATTTATGATGGGCTGGGCGCTGTGTATGACTACGGACAAACCGGAGTGGAACTGAAAAACAATATCAAGAAATACTGGTGGGACGCGATGGTACTGCTCCACGACAACGTGGTGGGCATTGATTCCGCCATTTTTATGCACCCCACCATCTGGAAAGCCTCCGGACACGTGGATGCTTTCAACGACCCGCTGATCGACAACAAAGATTCAAAAAAACGCTATCGCGCCGATGTACTGCTCGAAGAGCACATCCAAAAAATAGAGGACAAACTGGAAAAGGAAGTGGAAAAAGCCGCCAAACGTTTCGGCGACGACTTTGACGAAGCCAAGTTTCGCACCACCAACCAACGCGCAGTGGAATACCGGCAAAAAGCCGAAGAGGTGCGCGACCGTATGAACGACGCCCTGAAACGCGAGGATTTTGAAGCGCTCAGACAACTGATTATTGACTGCGAAATCGTGTGCCCCATTTCCGGCACACGCAATTGGACGGAAGTGCGGCAGTTTAACCTGATGTTTTCCACAGAAATGGGATCCACCGCCGATGGCGCTCTGAAAATATATCTGCGTCCCGAAACCGCTCAGGGCATTTTTGTCAATTACCTGAACGTGCAGAAAACAGGACGCATGAAGATACCCTTCGGCATTGCGCAAATCGGCAAGGCTTTCCGCAATGAAATCGTGGCGCGGCAGTTCATTTTCCGCATGAGGGAATTTGAACAGATGGAAATGCAATTTTTCGTACCGCCCGGAACAGAACTCGAATGGTATGAAAAATGGAAGGAAACCCGCCTGAAATGGCATAAAAACTTGGGCTTGGGCGATGCCAATTACCGTTTTCACAAACACGAAAAACTGGCACACTACGCCAATGCCGCTTCCGACATTGAATTCAATTTTCCATTCGGATTTAAAGAATTGGAAGGCATCCATTCGCGTACCCATTTCGACCTGAGCCAGCATCAAAAATTTTCCGGCAAGAAAATTCAGTATTTCGACCCCGAACGCAACGAAAGTTACACGCCTTATGTCATCGAAACCTCTATCGGGTTAGACCGTATGTTCCTGAGTATCATTTCAAATTCCTACACGGAAGAAAAACTGACGAAGGAAGACGGCAGCATTGACGAGCGTGTGGTGATGCGTATCCCGCCTGCTTTGGCACCTGTGAAACTGGCGATACTGCCTTTGGTGAAAAAGGACGGTTTGCCCGAAAAAGCAACCGACATAAAAAACAAACTCAAATTTGAATTCAATTGTCAGTATGACGAAAAGGATTCCATAGGCAAACGCTATCGCCGACAGGACGCCATAGGTACACCCTTTTGCATCACAATCGACCACCAAACGCTGGAAGACGACACGGTGACTATCCGCCACCGCGACACAATGGCGCAGGACAGAGTGCAAGTGAGCCAACTGTCGGAAATTATTTCCGAAAAGGTCAGCCTGAAAAGCCTGTTGCAAAAATTAGGATAATTTTTTTTCAATGAAGTGACATTGTACGATATAATTTATTAATTTTGTCGCTTCATTTTTTAAATTTGCTCAATAATCATATTTTAATGAAACCATCACGAATTGAACACATTGGCATTGCTGTAAAGAGCATTGACGAATCAAGAAAGTACTATGAAAACGTACTGGGTTTGGAATTGTACAAAATAGAAGAAGTAGCCGACCAGAAAGTAAAAACCGCATTTTTCAAAATCGGTGAAACCAAGATTGAACTGTTGGAGCCGACCAGCGAAGACAGTACCATCGCTAAATTTCTTGAAAAGAAAGGTCCCGGCATCCACCATATCGCGTATGCCGTGGATAATGTAAACGACGCTTTGGCAGAAGTAGAAAGCAAAGGCGTACAATTGCTCGACAAGCAAGGTCGCAAAGGCGCCGACGGCTTGACCATCGGTTTCCTGCACCCGAAATCAACGGAAGGAGTGCTTTCTGAACTTTGTCAATAATAAATGGTTATAGGTAGTTATAAATAGTTATAAATGGTTATATGTTGGTGTAAACCACCCCAAATCTGTAACAACCGTATAACAACCGTGTAACAATATATAACAATCGTATAACAAATACATAAAAATATGTCACAAAAAGAAAAAATAAAAGGGCTGATTGACCTGCGGGTCAAAGCAAAACAGGGCGGTGGCGAAAAACGCATTGAGTCGCAACACGCCAAGGGCAAACTGACAGCCCGCGAACGCATCGAATTACTGTTGGATGAAGGCAGTTTCGAGGAATTTGATATGTTCGTTACCCACCGTTGCCATGATTTTGGACTGGAAAAAGACCAGTTTCTGGGCGATGGCGTTGTAACCGGTTACGGCAGTATTGACGGGCGTTTGGTTTATCTCTACGCCATTGATTTCACGGTGTTGGGCGGCTCGCTGAGCGAAACCATGTCGCAAAAAATCTGCAAGGTGATGGACACAGCCATGAAAGTGGGTGCACCCGTCATCGGACTGAACGATTCCGGCGGAGCGCGTATTCAGGAAGGAGTGCAGGCATTGGCAGGTTTCTCTGAAATTTTCGAACGCAATATTCTTGCGTCGGGCGTCATCCCGCAAATATCGGCTATCTTCGGACCCTGTGCCGGCGGTTCCGTATATTCGCCCGCTCTTACCGACTTCATTCTGATGTCGAAAGAAAACAGTTATATGTTCCTTACCGGTCCGAAAGTGGTGAAAACCGTTACCGGAGAGAGCGTTACCGATGCCGAACTGGGCGGAGCGATGGTTCATGCCAGCAAATCAGGCGTTACCCATTTCGTAGCCGATACCGAACAGGAAGGCATCCAGTTGATTCGCAAACTGTTGAGTTTCATGCCGTCCAACAACTTGGAAGAAGCGCCATTGGTAGTGTGTGCCGACCAGATAGACCGTCTGGAAGATTCGCTGAACGAAATCATTCCCGACAGCCCTTCTACACCTTACGACGTGAAGGATGTCATCCACGCCATTGTGGATAACAACGAGTTCATGGAAGTACACCGCCATTTTGCCGCCAATTTGGTGGTTGGTTTTGCCCGTTTTAACGGACAGTCGGTTGGCATCGTGGCCAACCAGCCGAAATATTTTGCAGGCGTTTTAGACATTAACGCATCCCGCAAAGGTGCACGCTTTGTACGTTTTTGCGACTGTTTCAACATTCCCATCGTTACTCTGGTGGATGTGCCGGGGTTCCTGCCGGGAACAGGTCAGGAATACGGCGGTGTGATTGTTCACGGTGCAAAATTCCTGTTTGCCTACGGCGAAGCCACCGTTCCAAAAGTGACCGTTACCCTGCGCAAATCGTATGGCGGAGCGCATTGTGTGATGAGTTCCAAGCAATTACGCGGCGACATCAATTACGCATGGCCTACTGCCGAAATCGCAGTAATGGGGGCAAGCGGCGCTACGGAAGTGCTTTACGGACGTCAGTTGAAGGGCATTGAAAACCCAGAAGAAAAGGCAGCATTTGTTGCAGAGAAAGAAAAGGAATATACCGACAAATTCGCTAACCCGTATGTAGCCGCCAAATACGGCTTCATCGACGATGTGATTGAGCCGCGCAATACCCGTTTCCGCGTTATCCGCGCTTTGCAGTCGCTCTCCACCAAGAAACAAACGCTTCCTCCGAAAAAACACGGCAATATTCCTTTATAAATTGATAATGAAGAATATAGGAAAATGTCTTGTTTTGTCGGTCATCATCCGATTTATTTGTTTGAACACAGTTTGTGCTCAGCATCTGACCGGATTAGAACTGACGTTTATTGGTGCATCGGCAATGCATGAGATAAATTATAATGAATACTGGGCTATCCAACTGAAAGCGACCGGAGGTTGCGCTTTTGGTGGTGGAACAATGACAGGAAACTGGCACACGGCTTGGTATAAAGTTTCAGCAGACCAACGGTGCTATTATAATATAGTCAGCAGAATGGAAAGAGGGAAAAACACACGTTACAATAGTGCCAATTTCTTCTCCATTAGTCCATATTTTGCTTATTTGCCCGAAAATCAGTTGTACAAAGAGAGAGTGAGCAAGTACGCTTGTACATTCAACTGGGGATTAAGACGATCTTTTTGTAATCGATTCTATTTTGATGGTAGCATTGGGGTTGGTCCTGCTCATATAGAGCATCGTGGATGGCAAGCAGTGATGGATTTAAATTTAAATATAGGCTTTATATTGTTTAATGAAAAGAATAAATCAGATCAAATTAGTTAACAGATGGTATAAAAATTGTGATGAACCAATGATAAAAACACAAAACAAATGGATTCTCTGTTTTAACAGAGCTAACAGAATGATAGCGAGCCTTGTTGTGGTGCTTGCCTGCGCTTTGCCCACGACAGCGCAGGACGGGCAAGTTCCGGCAGTGTGCCATCATCCACAAGTGAAAGACTCGTATGACCCGCTGATTCCTCAGTTGTTTGCTGTGGACACTGAAACTCAGGTATATGCGGCAATCAACACCGTGCAAAACACGGTGGATGTGCTGACACCCGTCAATGGTGAGTTGGTGCGCGATATTGCAAAGACTTATTTAGTGGACGAAACCTACAAACGACACGATGTATATCGCATTTACCGCCCTAAAAGCGTGGCTATTTACGAAGGTTACATTGTAGTACTGGCGTCAAACCGAGATAGTTGCTATCTTGGTGTACTTGATTTTAACGCCCGATTAGTCAAAAAGCAGATTTTTGCGGGCGCTGCCAATGCGTTCAGTTACAGTTCTGCTGCCAAAACGCTCTATATTTCGGGCGAGAGCCAGATTGGATACGATTTCATTGCGCTCAATGCTCAAAACGGGATAGACCGCATTGACCTGAAAGATGCGACAGCAGTGCACTACGTAAAACCGAAGATGTCGGAAGTGATTGCTGTGAAAGACCCTTATGGTATTGGCTTAACGGTCATCGCCATGGTGGTGGTGTTTTTGGCTTTGCTGTTGCTGTACCAAATTTTCAAACAAACAGGCCGCGTTATGATGGCACGTTTGAAGAAAAAAAATGACAAACATGAAGGACAGATTGGCGTTCCGGTAGCCGTTGCATCAGGCGACATTCATGGCGCCGTATATGCAGCCATCGCGGCAACCATCCATCTGTATAATGAGGAATTGCACGACGAAGAAGCGACCGTACTTACCATCAACAAGGTTTCGCGGGCTTACTCGCCATGGAGTTCCAAAATTCACGGATTAAATACCTATTTTAATAAACGATAATTGAAATTCAAAAATATAAGATGAAAAAGTATAAATTGACCATCAGTGGAACCAAATACGAAGTTGAAATCAAAAACGTTGAAGACCAGAGCATTACGGTTGAAGTAAACGGCACTCCGTATGAAGTAATTGTAGATAAGGAAATCAAACAGACGAAAACGCCTAAATTAGTGCGTTCGGTAGCAGTACCTTCCACCGATCAGGGGGCAAATGTGAAAGCCGTCAAAACCGGCGCCATCAAATCGCCACTTCCGGGCACGGTATTGGAATTGTCTGTTAACGTGGGCGACAAGGTGACCATTGGTCAGAAAGTGCTTCTTTTGGAAGCCATGAAGATGGAAAACAACATCGAATCGGATAAAGCCGGTACCGTTACCGAAATCAAGGTTGCTAAGGGTAGCGCTGTGATGGAAGGCGATGTGTTAATTGTAATAGGAGAATAAGACGATGATGACACTCCAAGCCACCGGATTTTTCGACTTTATCAAAAGTCAGTTGGGTCAGTTCTTTGAATACACCGCCTTTGCCAACTTCACAGTGGGGCATTTGGTCATGATTGTTATCGGACTGATATTCATCACGCTTGCTATCACCAAGGAATTTGAGCCTATGCTGCTGATACCGATAGGTTTCGGTATTATCATCGGCAACATTGCGTTCTTTCCCGGACTGAAAATAGGCATCTACGAGCCGGGCAGCGTACTGAATATTCTGTATCACGGCGTTTCCAACGGCTGGTATCCGCCGCTTATCTTTTTGGGCATCGGTGCGATGACCGATTTTTCGGCGCTCATATCCAATCCCAAATTGATGTTGATTGGCGCATCCGCCCAATTGGGTATTTTCGGCGCATACACGCTTTCGCTGCTCTTTGGCTTCACACCTGCCGAAGCGGGCGCTATCGGAATTATCGGCGGGGCTGACGGTCCTACCGCTATCTTCACTGCCGGTAAACTGGCTCCCGACTTGATGGGCGCTGTTGCAGTGTCGGCATATTCGTATATGGCGCTGGTGCCGGTGATTCAACCGCCTATCATGCGTTTCTTCACTACCTCTAAGGAACGGCTTATCCGCATGAAACCACCCCGTCAGGTATCCAAATTAGAGAAAATCATTTTCCCGCTGACAGGTATTGTGCTCACTTGTTGTATCGTTCCGTCGGGCTTGCCCTTGCTGGGTATGCTGTTCTTTGGCAACCTGCTGAAAGAAAGTGGCGTTACCAAAAGGCTCGCCAACACAGCAGCCGGTCCGATGATCGACATCGTTACCATCCTGATAGGTCTTACCGTAGGCGCCTCCACCGAGGCTACCACCTTCCTTTCCACCAAATCGGTCTTTATATTCCTTTTGGGGGCAGGTTCGTTCATCATCGCTACAACAGGCGGTGTGCTTTTCGTGAAATTCTTTAACCTGTTCCTCAAAGAAGGCAACAAAATCAACCCGCTCATAGGTAATGCCGGCGTGTCTGCTGTGCCTGACAGCGCTCGCGTGTCGCAGGTTGTAGGTCAGGAATATGACAAAAACAACCATCTGCTGATGCATGCCATGGCCCCCAATGTGGCAGGGGTTATCGGCAGCGCAGTGGCAGCCGGTATATTGCTGAGTTTCCTGTATTAATGTGAAATGAAAAATATAAAAGCGTCCTCTTTGTGAAAACGATGAGGACGCTTTTTTGTTACATGTATATTTTTTCTCTGTAAAAAAACTTTGAACTTTTTTCATTG
>JAITTD010000295.1 GCA_031287245.1 Bacteroidales bacterium | reverse complement strand
ATCACCATGACCGACAAAATCACAATCGTAGGGATGCCGACGTAGAAGCCGGAAATCAACCACCCGATAAGGACTGCCGACAATGCAATGATATAAAAAATCAACAGTTGACTCAAGCGGGTTGCATTACGGCAAAACAGCAATAATTTGTCCAAAAGAAGCCCTAAGGAGAAGAGAAACATCAAAATAAGGAGATATCCTATGAACGTAAATCCATTCAACAGCAACGTGCGGTTTGGCGTTTCAAACATATCCGTTGAGTTGATAACCAGCGTTTTTATCAAAAGGCCTACGCCAAAGGCATAGATGACAACAACGATCATTTGAAATGTGATGCAGCAACTGTATTTCCACCGATGCTTGGTAAAATCGGGAAAATGGGAATATCGGTAATATTCAAAGACAAAAAAACCGATAAAAAGCCCCCACAGACACAAACCGCCCAAAGAGGTAAACCAGTCGGATGCGAAATTCACCGGATCAAACAGGGCTAAACTATGCAGTATGCCGGGGATTTGCCAAACCAGTATGGCATATCGCAGTACAACCAATCCCACCACACATAATGACAGGAGGATATATTTTTTTATGCTTTTGTGCTTTTGTCTGAATACAATGTCCACCAAGAAAAAAAGCACAATAATAGCCATCAAATAAGCAACAGACGGAACCACCTTTTGATATTGATATACACAAGTGTCGTCAAAAATCAATGCCCATACAAAATTACCGCTGCTGTTGTGTACCGGATAATAGCCCGGCTGCCATTCCGGAAAAATCTTGACCTGCTCAGGTAAGCCGAAGTCCTTCTGAAAGGCTTTTTTTATATACTGATTATCATAAGAATAAACGTATTTCAGCAAAATTAATCCGACAATCTTGTACTCTTTGTAAGGATAGAGAAATGCGGCATAACGACCGTTGTTGGTACTGACATACGGTTTATCAAACGACGTGTGCGCAAATAATGGCTGTACAGGCATTCTGTGGGTTGACCAGTATTGAAGGCTATCGTTTCGGTAAATGAAAAAACGCAATCCCTGTTCATCTGAAAGTTTTTTATAGGTATGAAAAAGATCGGTAAGGGCAGCAGTCGGATTGGGAGTATCAAGCCCTTGTTTGATATTTTCAACATGATGGTCCAACTGTGCTTCTTTCTGGAGAAAAATCTTCTGAATTTTGTCGGCGTGGCGCTGGTCAAACCGGCGGAAAAGGATATTGTATTCCACCAGTTTGCCAAAAACAATCAGACACAGGATAGCAAGCAACAATTTAACCGGCAGATGGCGAAAACTAAAAACCCATTGCGCTGCATTGCTCAAAAACTTGCTAACCGAGTATTTACAAAAGATTTTCATCCTGTTCATAACATAAAGGAGCGGCACAAAAGTAAGAAAAAACTGCAATTAATAAAAAAACGAATGGAAAGTATTGTAATTTTCATAAAATGGATTTACCTTTGCGCCCTCAAACAGATAAAGAAAATATATAAATATATCCAACGATGAAGAGAACATTTCAGCCTTCAAACAGGAAGAAGAGGAATAAACATGGGTTTAGAGAGAGAATGGCAAGCGCCAATGGACGCAAAGTTTTGGCATCCCGCAGAGCAAAAGGGCGGAAAAGGCTGAGCGTTTCAGACGACTATTCCCGCAAATAAGCGAAAACGTTGTGATTCGATTGTGATACATTAGTGATACAAATATCACAACCGAATTTTATGACAAGGGGTTTAAACCCCTTGTTGGTTATTATTGAATCACAATCGATTCACTATTGAATCAACTTTTACCTTTTAAAAACGGCACAAATGCAAAGGTTCCATGCTTGGATACCGTTATTTTGCCGTCAGACAACTTTTCCACCAGTATCATTTCCTGCTGTTCGCTATCTCCCACCGGTATCACCATCCGTCCGCCTGTTTTCAATTGTTGCAGAAGCGTTTCAGGCATTTCTGTTGCGCCGGCTGTCACTAATATCTTGTCGAAAGGCGCATAAGCGGGCAATCCTGCATAGCCATCGCCATAAAAGAAGTGCAACTTATAACCCAATTGTCCCAGCAATTGCTGCGCTTTAAGATGAAGTTCTCTCTGTCGCTCAATGGTATAAACCCTTGCGCTCAACTCAAACAGCACTGCCCCTTGATAACCCGATCCTGTGCCTATTTCCAACACCTTTTCGTGCGGCTGCACCTGCAAAAGTTGCGTTTGAAATGCCACCGTGTAAGGCTGCGAGATCGTTTGCCCTGCATTGATCGGAAAAGCGGCATCCCGATAGGCAAATTCAACCAGTGCGCTGTCGGTGATGAACGCATGGCGCGGTATTTTGCCGATGGCATCCAATACACGCTCGTCTGTAATGCCCTTTTTCCTGATTTCTTCTACTAATTTTCGCCGCAATCCCTTGTGCCGGTATGTATCTTCCATTGGCGATTAAAATGCGTCGTAAAAACCATCTTCCGGACTTGCGGAAAGCATATTTTTGACTGTTTTTGCGATTTTCGTAATCATAATGACGGCAAAGGTACGCTCATGCGACTGGAAAAATAAATCAAATCGGCAAATCGAAATTAGCAAAGCCCATTTTTCAAATCTCTATTGAGTCAGAGAGAAACGTACAAATTTGGTCACTGTCAAATCTTTATCTACGCCTTTGATGTAATCGCGAACTGTTATTTTGCCGTCTTTAATAAATTCCTGATTCAGCAAGGTTTGTTCCTTGAAGAATTTCTCCAGTTTACCTTTGGCGATTTTTTCGAGCAAATCAGCCGGTTTACCTGCATTTTTAGGGTCATTTTGAGTTTGGTCCAATGCAATTTCCAATTCTTTTTTGACCACATTTTCAGGAACGCTGTCTTTGTCAACAGCCACAGGATTCATAGCGGCAATCTGCATGGCTATGTCCTTTCCCACCTGTTTGTCAGTGAGTGTTTTGCTGAAACCTACCAAACAAGCCAATTTGTTGCCCGGATGGATATAAGCAATCACTTCTTTGGCTTCCAAACTGTCATAGAAATTCAGTTCAATTTTTTCGCCGATGACGGCTACTTTTCCTTCTATTCCTTCGGTCACCGTCAAACCGTTTACTTTCAGCGTTTTTACTGCTTCCAAATTGGCAGCATTGTTCTGTAAAGCAGCGTCTGCAATGTCCTGCGAAAATTTGATAAAATCAGCGCCTTTTGCTACGAAATCCGTTTCGCAACTCAATACGCTCAACACGCCTTTGGTGGCGTCACCTGATACTTTTGCTATAACGCAACCTTCCGTAGTGTCGCGGTCTGCGCGTTTGCTGGCTACCAACTGTCCTTTTTTGCGGATGATAGCAATGGCATCATCATAATTACCATCGGCTTCTTCCAGGGCATGCTTGCAGTCCATCATACCTGCGCCTGTCATTTTTCTAAGTTTTGCAACTTCTTGAGCACTTATTGCCATCTATTTTTATTTAATATTGTTCGACAAAATTATTTTTCAGTAGCCGGTTCTGCGTTTTTTACCGGCTTTTTAACGAATTTTTTAGGGGCTTTTTTATCTTCGGCGCTGTCCGATTCCTCATCAGAGTTGCGTTTGAAAGATTTTTTACCATTCCCCTTTTTATTTTGAAGCGATGCTTCGTCTTCCTCTGTTTTATCCAACTTGCGTTCGCTGTTGCCTTCCTGAATGGAAGCAATAACGGTATCCAGCACCAAAGAGATGGAACTGGCGGCGTCGTCGTTGGCGGGAATCGGAAAGTCGATCACTTCGGGATCGGAATTGGTGTCCACCATTCCGAAAATAGGAATGTTCAATCTGCGGGCTTCGTTCACTGCAATGTGCTCTTTCATGATGTCAACCACAAAAAGAGCAGCCGGAAGACGGCTCATATCGGCTATGCTGCCCAAGTTCTTTTCCAATTTGGCACGCTGACGGCTGACCTGCAATTTTTCGCGTTTAGCCATATTATCAAAGGTTCCGTCGGTAATCATTTTGTCAATGGACGCCATTTTTTTGACGGCTTTGCGGATGGTGGGGAAGTTGGTGAGCATACCGCCGGGCCAGCGTTCTGTAACATAAGGCATTCCTGCTTGCTTCACTTTTTCGGCAACCAGGTCCTTTGCCTGTTTTTTGGTGGCTACAA
>JAITTD010000250.1 GCA_031287245.1 Bacteroidales bacterium | reverse complement strand
AAAATCATACCCATCGTAAATAATGTGCCGATACTGGATACCGTACCTTTGAACAAAACCTTCTCCATGTACATGCCTACCAGCGACATATACCAGCGCGATTTGCAGAGCCGCCCCATCAAGTCCATGATCTATCTGACCTCGCAGGAAGTAGAAATTACCTGGCAAGAGGTGGACAACCATACGCTGATGTATTCCGAACTGAAATACATGGATACTTCCGATCCGGACAATCCGGTAGAACGTACCGTACGGATTGAAAACAGCGAAACGGTCACCGTTGGACAGGGATTGCGAATCGGTACGCCGTTTTATGTCCGTTCCAATTTTAAGCCCGATGGCGTGGAAGGCGTTTATATTGATTCCAACTTCAAGGAATACGATCCGGAAACATTGGACTATCCCCGTACGGAATGGAAAGTAATTTATACACCGATAGCACCTGCCACCGACGGGAAAAACAGCCTGCCGGCAGGAGAACGGGGAGAACTGCAAAATGCCCATATTGACGATATTTACAGTACCTTTTTGTCACTGGCAAAACCCGGGAAAAACGTCAACGGTTCAAATAATAGCTCAAGCATACCTATGTGTTTTATCATTGACCTGCAAATGGATCTCTATATTGACCATTTCCGGATTCGTCATCGACCGGACGGCGACGGGCTAAAAGTATGGGGGGCTTCTATTTTCGGCGCCAACGAGTACCTGGGACCTGTTAACAAATTTACCAATCCCACTTCGACACCGGATGTAGATAATACCAACTGGGACCCCATCAGGGAAAACATAACGATACCCAAAACTGCGGACGCTCCGATAATAAGTTTACCCAGACGTTATTACCGCTATATCAAGGTGGTATATACGGACTGGGACAGAACCAACAATTCAGCCTGCCAGATAGCCGAATTTTATCTGGGCATAAGCAGAAATCCGATATAAGTTTCGGGTTTCAACAGGAGTTTCGAGTTTCGAGTTTCAACAGGAGTTTCGAGTTTCGAGTTTCGGGTTTCAACCTAAATGCCGACTTGCACGAGCGTGCAATGCCGACTTGCACGAGCGTGCAATACCGACTTGCACGAGTGTGCAATGCCGACTTGCACGAGCGTGCAATACCGACCTGCACGAGTGTGCAATGCCGACTTGCACGAGCGTGCAATACCGACTATGTCCCGTTAGGGACGGAATGTGTGGCAAAACGGGGCGGACACGCCGTAATTCGTAATTTTTAATTCGTAATTGAAATGAAACGCCAAAGGGACTATAAGTAGTCCCTTTGAATGTATTTCTTTTTAAAAGCTGTTTCTATTTCTGCGGAGTCTGCGGAGTTTGCGGGGTTACTTTCACCAAGTTGAGTTCGAAAATCAACACGCTGTTGGCTTTGATTTTGCCGCCGCGTGGGTTTTCGCCATAACCTAATTCTGAGGGGATAAACACTTCCCAGATGGATCCTTCGGGCATGAGGGTCAACGCTTCGCTGAAACCCGGAACAACGCCGCCGACAGGGAAAGTAACCGTGTCCTGACGCTCTTTGGAACTGTCAAAAACAGTGCCGTCTGTGAGCGTTCCGTGATAGACCACATCCACATTGTCCTCTTTTGCCGGCTTGATACCTGTACCTTCTTTGATGATACGATACTGCAAACCGCTGGGCATGGTGACAATGCCCTGTTTCTTCTTGTTGGCTTCAAGAAAATCCTGACCTTCCTTCAACGCCTTTTCTCCCTGACGGATTTGTGCGGTTTGAAAATACTGATTCAAGTACATCTGCGCTTTTTGCATACTTTCTTGAAGGACGCTATCAGGGGCAACCCGACCTTCTGCCCATCCTTTGGCAATGGCGTCAATATTTACCTCATCGGCCAACCCTCTCATCGAAACAGACTGATAATAACCAAGATAATACCCGACTGAATCTACATCTGCTTTTAATGCTACCTTGTAGTTCGGTTTACTTCCACACGAATATAAAATCATCACACTCAGTGAGATAATTGCAAAATACGTTAACTTTTTCATTGATGTTTTTTATGTTTTTTATGTTTAATATAGGGCGCGAAATTACAATAAATATATGTAGGATAACTGTTAAAAATTCCTAATTATTAATTGAGAGCAATTCTACAGCATAAATGAGAGCCGAATTAGGCTCAATAGGCACTCCCGCTGGCGGATTTGAGCCATACGCCAGTTCAAACGGCACATACAGTATCCATTTGGAGCCTGTGGGCATCATTTGCAGCGCTTCTATCCAGCCCGGAATCACGTGACTGACAGTTAATTCAATCGGCTGGTTGCGTTCCACCGAACTGTCAAAAATGCTGCCGTCTATCAAAGTGCCGTGATAATGCACAGTCACTTTGTCGTTGAGGGTAGGTTTGGCGCCTGTTCCCGTCTTCATCACTTTATATTGCAATCCGCTGGGAAGCGTTACCACGCCCGCTTTCGATTTGTTCGCCGCGAGGAAATCCCTTCCGGCTTTCAGATTTTGCTCGTTTTTGATTTTCAGATTTTGCTGGTATTTCCTGTCAACAATGCGGCTGGCTTCGTCCTGATTGAGCGCCAAAGGTTCGCCGGAAAGGACTTTTTCCACCGTGCGGGCAAAAATATCGGCATTGATCTGGTCAAAACCTCCGGATTTGATGTTTTGTCCGAACATGATTCCCAGCGCATAACTCAAAGAATCCCTGCCATCTTTCAGTTTGATGGGAACGTTTTGAGCCGACGCATTGAATGAAAATGCTAAAAATGACAGAATTATGATAACTCTCATGCTTGTGAATTTTTGCAAAAGTAATAAAAAATTTTGCATGATGACAGTAAATGTGAATTTTTGTTAAAAACAATGTGAATTTTCCCATTATTATGAGAAATAAAACTATCTTTGCAGAAAAACGATTAAAGTTAATTGATTATGGGAATGTTATTTAATCCGTTCAAGATGCCCAAACCGCGTCCGTTCAACTACACTCCTTTGTATTATGACGAGCGGAAAGAACGTCTGGAAAAATTGAAAGCGGCAGCAAACAAGAGCACGCCTCGCGTCAATTTGCACAAAGGATTCCTGCATGAACAGCGGGCAAGACACTCCAATCAAATGGAAAAAGGGTCTGTGATACGCTGGGGCATCATTATCATGATGGCAGTAGTCGCTTTGATCATCCTTTGGCCGCGGATTGACAAATTTGTGATGCTGTTGGTGAAATGACCGATATTATCAAACTTCTTCCCGATTCGGTGGCAAACCAGATTGCCGCAGGCGAGGTGATACAGCGTCCGGCATCTGTGCTGAAAGAATTGATGGAAAATGCGATTGATGCGGGTGCCACGCAAATTGATGTGTATCTGAAAGACGCCGGGCGGACGCAAATACAGGTGATTGACAATGGGTGCGGTATGTCCGAAACCGACGCCCGATTGTCCTTCGAGCGCCATGCCACTTCCAAAATTCGCGAATCTAAAGACCTTTTTTCTTTGCATACACTGGGTTTTCGAGGTGAAGCGCTGGCATCCATAGCCGCTATTGCCGAGGTGCAACTGCGCAGCAAACGTATTGGCGACGAACTCGGCACCTTGCTGGAAGTAGCCGCTACGCGCATCATCAAGCAGGAACCGGTGCATTGCAACGCGGGCAGCGTGTTCACCGTGCAAAACCTCTTCTACAACGTTCCCGCCCGCCGTAAATTCCTGAAATCGGACAACACCGAACTGAATCATCTGCTCAACGAGTTTAAGCGAATAGCCTTGGTGAATGAAAATACGGCTTTCACACTGACCAACAACGATACGGAAATTTACCGACTGCCGGCATCGAACCTGCGGCAACGCATCATCAACGTGTTTGGCAAAAGCATGAAACAGGCGCTGCTGCCTCTGGAAACGGAAACCACTCTGGTGAAAATCAGCGGATTTATCACCTTGCCGGAATATGCCAAAAAATCCACTGCCGAACAGTATTTTTTTGCCAACGGGCGCTATATTATGCATCCCTACCTGCGCAGAGCGGTATTGCAGGCTTACGAAAAACTGATACCACCCGACCAGCAACCGGGGTATTTCATCTATCTCGAAGTGCCGTCAGAAACCATTGATATCAATATTCACCCCACCAAAACAGAGGTGAAATTTGAAGACGACCGCGCTATTTACCAATTTCTGCACAGCACGGTGAAGCAATCGTTGGGCAAGTTCAATGCCGTGCCTGCCATCGATTTTGAAGTGCCGCCTATGCTGCATATCCCCGTGTTGCGCCCCGATACACAGGTGCAAATGCCGGAAATCAACATTGACCGGAGCTACAACCCTTTCGCAAAAGCGCCGCAAAGTCCGCTTCAACAGGAAAATTTCCAAAACTGGGAGAAATTGTATGAAGGTTTTGAAAATGAAAAGTCATCACAAATTTTCCCGGACGAAGATGAAACCCCCATAGACACGGCATCAACCAATGCTTTTCTGCAATTGAAAGGCAAGTATATAGTCACTTCCGTGAAGTCGGGACTGTTGTTGATTGACCAGAAGCGGGCACACGAGCGTATTCTTTTTGAACAGTATCGCAATCAGGTGAAAAACGGCAAAAGCATGAGCCAGCAAAGCCTGTTTCCTGAGCAAATGGAATTGACGCCCGATGAAACCCGACTGTGGACGGAATTGAAAGATGACTTTGCCAATCTGGGCTTTGATATAAGGCTTTCTGACAATAACCAAACTCTGATGCACGGACATCCGGCGGAAATCGGAAATAAAAATCCCGTGATGACCTTCCGCAAACTGTTGGATGACTACCGCTACACCGAAGATGACCTGTTTGAGAGCCGTTGCGAAAAATTGGCTGCTCTGTTGGCGCAAGAATCGGCTATTGCCTACAACGACCGCCTCACTAACGAGGAAATGACGCATTTGGCAGAACAATTATTTGTATGCCCCACACCCAACTATTCCCCCACAGGGAAACCGACAGTGCATACCATCAATATGGAAGATATTGAACGAAAATTCTGACGAACATGAACGGTTTGGCTTCCACCGTCCATTCGGTGATCGCTTGAGCATATTATTTATTATCTATATCATTTTTTATCATAAAAATTATAAATGTTCAAAAAATATTGCTGTTTCAGCCTTTTAACGGTAAAGTTTAGCCCGTTCCGCTGTTCATGTTGTTGAACGCATTCACGATGGATCCAGCATCCAAAACACCGACTATTCCGTTGTGGTTATAAGGTATGGCTTTAGAAATATTTTGAATATAATTAATCATTAATCATTACTTTTGCGTCCAAATAAAAAAACATGATTTCGAGCATACAGAATCCGGGGATCAAAGCGCTTTTGAAATTAGACAAGGCACACGAGCGTCGCAAACAAGGGTTGTTTGTGATGGAAGGCAGTCGCGAACTGTCGCTGGCTGTTGCCGGTGGTGTGGTGGTTCGCCAACTTTTTGTGTGCGAAGAAATGTTGTCCGAGCCGTCATTATCGCTTGTGCGAAGCCTGAATGTGCCAACGGAAACAGTTTCGGCAGCCGTTTTCGAGAAATTGACCTACCGCAGTGGTTCCGACGGCATTGTTGCGCTGGCTGTTGCCCGCAGGTTGAGCCTGTCTGCCATTCGGCTGTCTGCCAATCCTTTTGTCATTGTGCTCGAATCGGTTGAAAAACCGGGTAATCTTGGCGCCATCATGCGTACAGCCGATGCTGCCCGCGCCGATGCCGTCATTGTGTGCGACCCGCAAACCGACATTTTCAATCCGAATACCATCCGTTCGAGCATCGGTTGCGTTTTCACGCAGCAAATAGCGGTCTGCACATCCGAAGAGGCATACCGGTGGATGACTGAGGGCGGGATGAACATACACGCCGCCGAACTTTCCGCCGCCAAATGGTACTATGATACTGATTTTACCGTGCCTTCTGCCATCGTGATGGGTACGGAAGCAGCAGGACTGACGGATTTTTGGCTGCGCAACGCCACTTCCCGCATCAAAATTCCGATGCGCGGGCAAATTGATTCGCTGAATGTTTCCGTATCCACCGCTATTCTCACTTTTGAAGCCATGAGGCAACGAAAATTTACCAGTTAATCTATGTCACCCTTACTTTTACTTGGTGTTTTCTGTATTTATACCTTGCTTATTTTTGTCATCAGTTGGCTGACTTCCCGCAAAGCCAATGACGATGTGTATTACAGAGGAAATCGCCAGTCTCCTTGGTATGTAGTGGCTTACGGCATGATAGGCGCCTCGCTTTCAGGCGTAACCTTTCTTTCGGAACCGGGTTGGGTGAAAGACACCCAGTTTTCGTACATGATGGTGGTATTGGGCTATGCAGTGGGCTACATTGTGATTGTTGCGGTGCTGCTGCCGCTCTATTACCGGCTCAATCTGACGTCTATCTACAGTTATTTGGGGCAACGCTTCGGCAAATGGAGTTACCGTACAGGTGCGTCCTTTTTCATTCTGTCGCGCTTGGTGGGCAGTTCGCTCAGGATGTTTCTCACCGTATATATCTTGTATATCTTCGTTTTTCAGCACTGGGGAGTTCCCTTTTTCGCAGTCAGCCTCATTTTTGTGGTGATAATACTGCTCTATACCTTTCGAGGCGGCATAAAAACAGTAGTGTGGACAGACACCCTGCAAACTACCTTTATGCTGGCATCGGTGGCTATCTCTATCTTTTTTATCGGCAGGGAAATGGGATGGGGAGTATCGGAAATCATCACCCGTGTGCGGGAAAGCGAATACTCCACCATGTTAGTGACCGACTGGACGGATGAGCGTTTTTATCTCAAACAGTTTCTGAGCGGCATTTTCATCACCATTGTGATGACCGGATTAGATCAGGATATGATGCAGAAGAATCTCACTTGTCGCAATTTGCGCGATGCCCGCAAAAATATGCTCAGTTTTACCGCCATATTGCTTGTGATTAACCTCCTGTTCCTTTCGCTGGGCGCTGTATTGATGATGTATGTGCAGGCAAACGGCATCGAAATTCTTGAGAGCGACCGCATTTTCGCCTTCGTTGCCATCCATCGTTTAGGCGTGTTTGCGGGCATCGTGTTCGTCATCGGGCTGATTTCAGCCGCCTATTCCAGCGCCGACGGTACGCTGACAGCCATCACCACCTCGTTTTGCATTGACATCATAGAGTTGGACCAACGCGACATCCCCAGCCGCCGAAAAATTTATGTTCGCTATGCCGTGCATTTCTCGGTAGCCCTGTTGTCGTTGTTGCTCATCACAGGCGTGAAGCAATTGGACAACACTGCCATCATCAGCCGTGTGTTTACCATTGCCGGTTATACTTACGGTCCTTTGCTCGGGTTGTACGCTTTCGGGCTGTGCACCAAACGGAAAGTGCACGACAAAGCCGTGCCTGTGATAGCCCTGCTTTCGCCGGTTGTCTCCTACTTGCTCAACGCTTATTCGCAAAAATTGCTTTGGGGCTACAAATTCGGCTTCGAATTGTTGATCGTGAACGGATTTATCACTTTTGCGGGATTGTGGCTGTGTCGCCAAAAACGGGATCTATTCTCTGCCCCAAATCCTGATGTTCAAGTCGAGCAGGTGAACGAGCGTGAGCAGTTCAATCAGGTCGCGCATATAGTATCGAAGTGTTTCCGGTTTCTTAAACGACTGTGAAACGTTCAATTTGAAGATATTTTCTCTGCTGATGGCGATGTATATGGCATTATCAACGAACGACAAGCGCAAATCCTTTTTCAGAAAGTGTTTCATGGCTAATATCTGTTCCTGAATCTTTGGGGTAAGCAGATAACGGGCTTCCACGGGGTCGGTGGAATACACCACAAACTCTTTCTCAAACTTCACGTTTTCCATATACACCATCTTGCCCACCACGCCGCCGGCTGTCTTTTGCAGCCATTTGCCAAATCCGCCGAGATATTTCTCAGCAGTATCGGGCAATATAAGGGTTTGTCCTGCAAAATTCTTGTTGCTGTCGGCTTGCATAAACACTCCTTTAAAGATGGTGTGCCAAGAGGTTTTTGTGCCGTTTTTGGTGTGTGTCTCGGTTTTATATTCGGTATGCAGAAAGGAAAACGACAGGGCGGTTTTGTCTAATTTCCCTGTCACGTAATTGCTGCCGTTGTACCTGTCCACGCAGGTTGTATAAAGCAACGAGTGGGTATAGATGCCTATATCATGGTGTTTGGCAGGGTCGTATTCCGAATCGGGCAGCAATGCTGAAAGATAACGCCTGATAATGTTTTCCTGAAAGCGGTTGTGCAATTCAGCCGAAATACTTTCGACATAAAACACGTAGAACAGGATCAGCCCAACGACAGGCAACACGATGGTGAGGGCTACCGCCAATGCGCCGAGGTGAAACGACATAAGCACAGCCACTACCACCATTATCACCGCCAATGCTGTCAGCACAAAATGAAATCGCCGTTTCTTCAAATTCAGTCGCAACTCTTCCAAAGCGTCTATATCCTCCACCTGCTCGCAGATAGAGTTGATTTTGTCCTCGGTAAACAAGTTTTCTCCCATGGCCTACGAAGCGAATAATTCTTTTACATTGACGTTTTTTCGTTCTTCCTGCGAGGCATCAATCATGGTTTTGCGCTTGTAGCCCATTATGCCGGCAATGAGATTTGACGGGAACTGCTCCAATCCGTTGTTGTAGTCCATCACAGCGGCGTTGTAGGTTCTGCGGGCGGCAGCCAACTGCGCTTCACATTCGTTGAGCGAGTCCTGCAATTTTGAAAACTGCGTGCCAGCCTTCAAATCGGGGTAATTTTCCACCGAAACCTTGAAAGCCTTCATCGTTTGCCCGAATTTCTGATCCCATTCGTTCATATCGCCGGCCTCCCAGTGTTCCTTGCCCCCTGAGCGCAACTCAGTCAGTTTTTCCAGCAGTCCTTTTTCGTGCTGCATATACTGTTTCACCATTTCCACTAAATTGGGGATAAGGTCAAACCGGTTCTTGAACATCGTGTTGATAGCCCCATCGGCATATTCCACCTGATTTTTTCTGGCAACCAACCCATTGTAGATGCCAATAAACGAAAGTAACAAAACAGCCACAATGACCGTTAATACAATGAATCCTGTACTCATGATGATAATTTTTATAAAGACAAAGGTAATTAAAAATTATGAATTATTAATTATGAATGGTTCCTGAAACTTGAAACCTGCTGCAAACCGATAGCCGTTTGCCAGATTTGGCTTTTCTACTTTGTCGCCCTGTCTGATATATTCATCAAAATCAGTCATTGTCTTGAACTATGATTTCCGCCCGTTCCCCTTTCTTCGGACTTTGTTGAACAATAAATCTTTTTGAGAAAAAGTTGGAAAAACCTGCTTCCTCTCGCAATTTCTTTATTTTTTCAATTGCAAAATTAGTAAATTTTTGCGATACAGCAATCAAACACAGATTTTCTTTATGAAACGCATGTCCAACAGGCGTGATTTTTGTGCTGTTTTCAATTCTCAAACTCAAGCGTTTCGCCTGTGCCATCCACACGAATCGGCTTATTCGTTTGCACAGTGCCCGAAAGTATTCGTTTGGACAGTTCGTTGAGCAGATGCTTTTGAATGACACGTTTCACGGGGCGTGCGCCAAATTGCGGGTCGTAGCCTGCGACAGCCAGCCAGTCGATGGCGGCGGCGGATGTTTCAAACGTGATACCCTGCGCGGTCAGCATCTTTTTCAGCGCTTCTATTTGTAGCGTTACCACTTGGCGTATTTCGTCCTTTTGAAGCGGTTTGAACACCACAATTTCGTCCACGCGGTTGATAAATTCCGGACGGATGGTCTGTTTCAGCAGTTCCAACACTTCGGAGCGCGTCTTTTCGAGCGTTTCTTCGCGGTTACTGTCTGTCAGTCCGTCCATTTTCTCCATCATCAGGTGCGAACCGATGTTAGACGTCATGATGATGATGGTGTTTTTGAAGTTCACGGTGCGACCTTTGTTGTCAGTCAGTCGCCCGTCATCCAGCACTTGCAGCAGGATGTTGAACACGTCGGGATGCGCTTTTTCGATTTCGTCCAACAGCACCACCGAGTAGGGTTTGTGGCGCACCGCCTCGGTCAGTTGCCCGCCCTCGTCGTAGCCCACGTAGCCCGGAGGGGCGCCCACCAAGCGCGATACCGAGTGTCGTTCCTGATATTCGGACATATCTATGCGCGTCATCATGTTTTCATCGTTGAAGAGAAATTCTGCCAAAGCACGTGCCAGTTCCGTCTTTCCGACTCCCGTTGTTCCCAAAAAGATAAACGACCCTATCGGGCGTTTGGGGTCTGACAGCCCCGCGCGATTGCGGCGTACAGCGTCAGACACCACGTCAATGGCTTCTTCCTGCCCCACTACGCGATGATGCAACTCGTCTTCGAGCGTCAGCAGTTTCTCCCGCTCGCTCTGCAACATTCGCGCCACCGGAATGCCTGTCCAGCGGGCTACCACCTCCGCTATATCGTCGGCAGTCACTTCTTCCTTGATGAGCGCGGTATTGGACTGCTGCGATTCCAATTCCTTTTTGAGCGTCTCCATCGCGTTTTCAGCCTCTTTCAGTTTGCCATAGCGGATTTCAGCCACACGCCCGTAGTCGCCGGCACGTTCAGCCTGTTGCGCTTCCACTTTCAGATTTTCCGTCTGCGCCTTTATTTCCTGTATCTTGTTGATGATGTCGCGCTCACTTTGCCATTTGGCGCGCATCGTATTGCGTTCCTCGTTCAGATTGGACAATTCCTCGCTCAGTTGTTTGATTTTCGGCTCGTTGCCCTCTCGTTTGATGGCTTCGCGCTCAATTTCCACCTGACGGATGTGCCGTTCGAGCACGTCAATCTCTTCGGGCACGGAATTCATCTCCATGCGCAGTTTGGACGCCGCCTCATCCATCAGGTCGATGGCTTTGTCGGGCAGAAAACGGTCGGAGATGTACCTTTGCGACAGTTCCACCGCCGAAATGATGGCTTCGTCGCGAATACGCACCTGATGATGCGTTTCGTAGCGCTCCTTGATGCCGCGAAGGATGGATATGGCGCTGAGTGTGTCGGGTTCGTCCACCAACACCATCTGGAAACGCCGTTCCAACGCCTTGTCCTTCTCGAAATATTTTTGATATTCGTCCAAAGTGGTCGCCCCGATAGCGCGTAATTCGCCACGCGCCAACGCCGGTTTCAGAATGTTTGCGGCATCCATCGCCCCGTCACTGCGTCCCGCGCCCACCAAGGTGTGGATTTCGTCAATGAAAAGCACCACTTCGCCTTCGGATGCAATCACCTCTTTCACAACGGCTTTCAGACGTTCCTCGAACTCGCCCTTGTACTTCGCGCCTGCTATCAGCGCACCCATATCGAGCGAGAACACTTGTTTACTTTTCAGGTTTTCGGGCACGTCGCCGCTGATGATGCGGTGTGCAAGCCCTTCGGCGATGGCGGTTTTGCCCACGCCCGGCTCGCCCACCAAAATGGGATTGTTCTTCGTGCGTCGCGACAGGATTTGCAGCACGCGCCGTATCTCCTCGTTGCGCCCGATGACGGGGTCGAGTTTGCCTTCGCGGGCGCGGTCGTTAAGGTTGATGGCGTAGCGATTCAGCGAATCGAAAGTCGCTTCAGCCGTTTGGCTGTCCACTTTGCTGCCTTTGCGCAACTCGGCGATGGCTTTCTGCAAGTCCTTCTGCGACACGCCGCCGTCTTTCAGCAGTTGTGCAATCTGGTCGCCGGTTTCCAGCAATCCCGCAAGGATGTACTCCACCGACACAAACTGGTCGCCGGCTTTTTTGGATACTTCCACCGCTTTCTGCAAGGCGTTGGACGATAATTGCGAGAGATATGCCTCGCCGCCAGACACCTTGGGATAAGTAGTGATAATGCTGTCCGCCACGCTCATCACGCGGTCGGTATTGGCGTTCAACTTTTTCAACAGGAAAGTAACCACGTCTTCATTTTCTTCAAAAAGGGCTTTCAGAATGTGTCCTGTTTCCACAGCCTGATGCCCGCGTTCCTGGGCCGTCTGAAAAGCCCGCTGTATAACATCCTGCGACTTGATGGTAAATTGATTCAGATTCATATTTGCGATTTTTTTATGACCATTCCCTGCAAAATTCCCGCCAAAATTAAAAATGCGACAAAATGGCAGGTTTTGAATGTGACTACTTATTGATGGCAAATATTTTGTAATTCCCTGTTTGTCAGCAAATACTCTTTTGTGAGTGAAATATTATTTTGAATCACCAATTTTTTTCAATTTTATCAAAAAAAATATCTATCCATTATTGACCATTCGTTTGCGTTCTGTAACTGTTCGGCGACATACCGACTATTTTCTTGAAGAGGCGGCTAAAATATGCTATATCATTAAAAGACAAGTTGTATGCTATATCTTTGATGGATGTATCGTCAATGATTAGCAACAGTTGGGCTTTCTCTATTTTCTTCTGGATGATATACTGCAAGGGCGTACATCCGATTTCTTTTCGGAACATACGGATAAAGTGGTCGGGGGTGAGGGAACAAAGCGCTGACAGTTCGTCCACACTGATATTGGCGGTGATATTGTCCCTGATATAGCGCAACACTTTGACAAGGCGTTTATCAACAAATTCCAATTTGAATGTCGCTTGCCCCAGAAACCTTGCAAAGAGGATAAACAGGATGCCCTTTGTTTCCACAATTGAATTGAACGAAAACTGTTCGCTTCGGGCTATCGTCTGCATTAAAATCTTGGTATTGTTATAAATGTTCGGATCGGAACCTGTTAGCGCCCTGTCCGGATTAATCTCCAGCAAACGTTTCACTAACAGAAGGTCTATTTCATTGACTTTTACTTCAAAAGGGAAATTTAATCTGTCGAAAATATCGTGTTCATCGTAAACGTGGATGTAATAGAGGACAAAAAAATTGTCATTTTCGTAAGAGTGGGTGACAAAAGAAGGAATTAAATACAAATAACCGGGTTGAATCGTATGAACGCCATCCGGCATGATCACTTTGGCAGAACCGCTTTCAACAAAGAACAGGCGCGCAAAAGGACTGGTGACGTTTTTCCAGTTCCAGTCAGCGTCATGCTCTACCCGAGCGGCATTCAACAATATCAGATTCTGAACTTCTTTTTTGTTCATATTATAAAACAGATTACAAACAACGGTTTTTGATGGCAAAGGTAATAAATATTTGTGACAATTCATCATTTTGTTCGTAAAAAACCTATATTTGCAACAAATTTGTAAACCGATGAAAATACAATTTCTGGGAGCGGCACAAGAGGTAACGGGCAGTAAACACCTGATTACCTTGGACAACGGCACAAAAATTCTGATGGATTGCGGAATGTATCAGGGTAAAGGTTTGGCAACAGACGGTATGAATCGCAAATTGGGCTTCAACCCAAGCGACATTGATTATTTGTTGCTCAGTCATGCACATATCGACCATTCGGGGCTGATTCCCTACATTCACAAAGAGGGTTTTCACGGGCAGATACTGTCCACGCCCGCTACACGCGACCTGTGCGCCATCATGTTTGCCGATGCTGCCATCATACAGGAGAGTGATACCCGCGACTTTAATCGCAAACGCGCGAAGCAAGGTTTGCCGCCTGTGGAACCGCTTTTCACAGGCAAGGACGCTGCGGCGTGTATGCAAAACTTTGTGACGGTGGCATACGGCAAAACCTTCCAACTGTGTCCACAGGTAAAGATGCGTTTCTACGATACCGGACATTTGCTGGGTAGCGCTGCCATTTATCTCACTATTACCGAGAATGGCAAGGATACTACTGTCTGCTACACCGGCGATGTGGGGCGATACGACAAACTGATTTTGCGCGAACCGCAAACTTTCCCGCAGGCAGATTATATTCTCTGCGAATCCACTTACGGCGACCGGCTGCACACAAACATGACCAACGCCGAACAGGAATTGCTCGACGTCACCGTGGAAACCTGCGTCCAAAAGCGAGGAAAACTGATTATCCCTTCGTTCGCCATCGGGCGCTGTCAGGAAATCGTTTACTCGTTTGACCGGCTGAAAAACAAGCAATTACTTCCCAATATTCACATTTATGTGGACAGCCCTCTGGCGATGTCGGCAACCCATATTTTCAGGATGCATCCCGAGTGCCTCAACAAGGAACTGCGGGAGTACATGATGACCGACCCCGACCCCTTTGGTTTCGACAAACTGCATTACGTGCGGTCGAAAGACGAATCGAAGCATATCAACGATTACAGCACGCCTTGCGTGATTATTTCCGCATCAGGTATGATGGAGGCGGGGCGCGTGAAGCATCATTTGGCGCACAACCTGCCCAACCCGAAAAACACGGTGCTGGCAGTGGGCTATTGCGCTCCACCCACGCTGGGTGCAAAAATTCTGCGCGGCGACAAACGGGTGTCTATACATGGCTTGTATTACAACGTCAATGCCGACGTTCGCCGCATAGAATCGTACTCTGCACACGGCGACTACAACGAATTGACGCGCTATCTCTCCTGTCAAAACCCGCAAGCGGTGAAAAAACTGTTCTTGGTACACGGCGAAAAAGAAGCGCAGGAAACATTCGGCGAGCACTTGTCAGGCAAAGGATTTGACGTGACAATACCGAAACTCGAGGATAGTTATACGTTATAGGACAAAAATGAACAATAAAAATTTCATCAAACCTTAAAAAATACTAAAATTTTGCAAAAAACTTGCTGAAAAACTTTTTTTGCAAAAAAAACTTTGTACCTTTGAAAGCAAAAAAATACCCTTTTATAGATTAAAAAATGAATACCAACAGACGTGATTTTATTAAGAAATCTGCCCTTGCGGCAGGTATGGCAGGGGTGGGCAGTTTGGCACAATCGTGTTGCAATGCCGCTCCGACGCCCGCAAAAAACAACGTAAGCCTGAATTTATCCTTTCAGGATGGCACTGCACCGGGCACAAGCCTGAACGAAAAACTGGATTATATGGAAAAATTGGGCATCGCAGGACTTGAAGTAGGTGGCGGCGGTTTGACAAAGCGTGTGAACGAGCTTCAGCAAGCTTTAAAAGGTCGCAACATCAAGATGAGCGCCATTTGTGCAGGTTTTTCCGGTTGGCTGATTGCCGAAAACGAAGCCCAACGCAAAGAATGTATGGACAGCACCAAGGAAATTCTGGCAGCAGGCGGTGAATTAGGCTCAACAGGCATGATTCTGGTGCCGGGCTTCAACGGACAGCAACCATCGTTGCAAATGCCGCAGGCACGGGAAGTGCTTATCGAACAACTGATAGAATTGGGTGATTTTGCGCAAAAGCACAACACCAGCGTGATGCTCGAACCGCTAAACCGTGAAGAAGCATGGTATCTGCGTTTGGTTGCCGATGCAGCCGCTATTTGCAGAGATGTGAACAACCCCGGTGTCACCTGTTTGGGCGATTTTTGGCACATGACATGGGAAGAAACCAGTGATTACGGCGCTTTTATGTCGGGTGGCAAATACCTCAGACATGTACACATGGCAAGCCGCAAACGCCGGAGTATGCCGGGCGAAGACGGAGAAGCCGACAATTATATCGACGGTTTCAGAGCGTTGAAAGAACTGAATTACCAGTATTACGTAAGTTTTGAATGTGGATGTCAGGGAAAGCGCGAAGAATCTGTTCCTGCCGCCGTAGCGTTGCTTAGAGAACAGTGGGAAAAAGCATAACAATTTTTATATATAACCCTTTTAATAAAAATATATTATAATGAATAGAAAACTCAGAATGGGAATGGTCGGCGGTGGAAGCGATGCTTTTATCGGAGCAATCCATCGGCTTGCCGCGTTTATGGACAACCAAATCGAATTGGTTTGCGGTTGTTTTAGTGTTAATCCGGAAATATCCATTTCGTCGGGAAAGTCGTATTTTCTTCCTGAAAATCGGGTTTATAAGACATATCAAGAGATGTTTGAAAATGAAGTGAAACTGCCGGAAGGGGAACGCATGGACTTTGTAACCATTGTTACGCCTAACGTATTTCACTTTGAACCAGCCATGATGGCGCTTGAACGTGGTTTTCACGTTGTAGTGGATAAACCCATCACTTTCAGTTTGGAACAAGCCAAACAATTGAAGGCGAAAGTGGAGGAAACCGGACTTATTCTGGCTTTGACGCACACTTATTCCGGTTTCCCTGCTGTGAAAGAAGCCAAAGAGCGAATCGCCCGCGGCGATATTGGGAAAGTTCGCAAGGTGTATGTTGAATATCCACAGGGATGGCTGGCTACTCGTATCGAATTAGCAGGCGGAAACAATGCCGGCTGGCGTACCGATCCCAAAAGTTCCGGTAAAGCCGGTGCAATGGGCGATATAGGAACTCACGCATGGCATCTTGCCGAGTATATTTCGGGTTTGAAAGTGACCGAACTTTGTGCCGAAATCAAGGCATTCGCACCCGGACGTCCGATTGACGATGATGGCGCCGCTTTGTTGCGCTTTGACAATGGAGCAACAGGCGTGTTGATGGCTTCCCAAATAGCAGTCGGCGAAGAAAACGCCATCGCTATCCGCGTTTACGGCGAAAAAGGCGGTTTGGAATGGCACCAGCAGGAACCGAATACCTTATTGGCTAAATGGCTCGACCGCCCAACCGAGGTGATTCGCGTAGGCACCGGCTATTTGAGCGATTTTGCCAAATTCTATACCCGCACGCCGGGAGGCCATCCGGAAGGCTATGTGGAAGCGTTTGCCAACATTTACAGGAATTTCTCCTATACGGTGAGAGCAAAAATAAACGGTGAAAAACCCGACCCGCAATGGCTCGATTTCCCAACGGTGAATGACGGTCTTCGCGGTATGCAATTTATCGAAACCATTGTCACTGCCGGTTATGACGACAGCAAAAAATGGGTTCAATGGGTTCAATAAATTGACAGTTAAAATGTAAATTTCATAATAAATCTAAAAATAAATAATCATGGCACGTCCAGTAACATTATGTACGCTTCAATGGGGTGACCTTCCTCTTGAAACAGTTTGTAAAAAAGCAAAATCCTTCGGATATGATGGATTGGAATTGGGTATTCCTGCTCATTTGGATATCAGAAATACAGACCCTGCTTATTACCGGGGAATTATTGATTTACTGAAAAAATACGATTTGAGCCTTCACGCCATTTCCGTCCACCTGATAGGTCAGGCAGTTTGTGACAATATTGATGTTCGTCACAAAGAAATCTTACCGGATTATCTTTGGGGCGATGGCGATCCGGAAGGCGTTCGCAAACGCGCCGCCGAATATCTGATTCAGACAGCACACGCAGCCAAAGCATTGGGAATAAAAACGGTAAACGGATTTACAGGTAGTTCCATCTGGCACCTCTTGTACTCTTTTCCACCCGTTTCCGAGAAAATGATTGAAGACGGTTACACCGATTTTGCGCGGCGTTTCAAACCCATTTTGGATGAATACCAACGCTTGGGTATCTGCTATGCATTGGAAGTGCATCCTTCCGAAATAGCATTTGATACATTCTCTGCCCGTCGCGCTTTGGATGCGTTAAACAATCACCCTGCCTTCGGATTCAATTATGACCCCAGTCATTTGGGCTATCAGGGTGTGGATTATGCCGGTTTCATCTACGAGTTTGCCGACCGTATCTTCCATGTTCACATGAAAGACGTGTATTGGAGCGACACCCCGAAGCGCGTAGGCGTATTTGGCGGGCACGTAACTTTTGGCAATCCGGAACGCTACTGGAATTTCCGCAGTTTGGGACGTGGAAAAATCAATTTCGAGGAAATCATCCGCGCGTTGAACTACATCGGTTACAACGGACCGCTTTCGGTAGAGTGGGAAGACAGCGGAATGGACCGCGAACATGGAGCAGAAGAATCGTGCGCCCTTGTGAAGAAAGTGGATTTCAAGCCTTCGGCAATAGCCTTCGACGCCAACTTCGGCAAATAAGCAACCATGTTTCAACTTTATTTAAAGTTGGGCATGGAACATATTGCCGATTTGCAAGGCTACGACCATATCCTTTTCGTGGCAATGCTTTGTGCGGTTTATACTTTCAGACAATGGAAAACGGTGTTGGTGCTGGTGACAGCCTTTACCATCGGACATTCCATCACACTGGCGCTGGCAACCCTGCAAATCGTCAGCCTGTCGGTAGCATGGATAGAATTTTTGATTCCCGTGACAATATTTCTCACAGCAATGGGGAATATTGTCAGCGGCGGATCTGTCAAACTGGTGAAGTTGAAGTACACGGCAGCGTTGTTTTTCGGGCTGATTCACGGATTAGGCTTTTCTTCTTATCTGCGCAGTTTGCTGAGCGGCAGTTCATCGCTGATAAAGCCGCTTTTTGCCTTCAACTTGGGGGTAGAAACAGGACAACTTATCATCGTATTGTGTATTTTGATTTTGACAGCAGTTTTTGTCAATTTAGTGCGTGTAAAACAGCGCGATTGGATTTTAACCCTGTCGGGAGCCGGAGCCGGAATTTCGTTCATTTTATTGTTAGAAAGATTCCCATAAATTTTGTTAAAACAGATCTTATTATTTAAAAATAATCACTAATTTTGTCAAATTAAATACACACTGATATATGGAACATACCATTCAAAACAGGCGCAGTTTCTTGAAGCAAGTGGCTTTGGGAACCGCAGCATTTACCATCATTCCGAGGCATGTGCTGGGCGGTAGCGGATTTCTTGCACCCAGCGACGAACTGACCAAAGCCATCATAGGCACAGGCGGTATGGGACGGGGACACACAGGCTATCCGGGCTCGCGATTAGTAGCCATCTGCGATGTGGACAAAAACCATCTCAACTTAGCGTTGAAAAATTGTCCTGCCGGAACAAAAACCTATCACAATTACCGCGAGTTGTTGCAGGACAAATCCATTGATATTGTTCATATTGCAACTCCACCGCATTGGCATGGCATCATGTCTGCCGAAGCAGCGCAGGCTGGCAAGGATGTGTGGTGCGAAAAGCCCATGACACGTACTATCGGCGAAGGCATCAAGGTGAAAGAAGCCATAGAAAGGCACGGTCGCGTATTCAGACTGAATACTTGGTTCCGTTTTGCCGACAATTTCTACGGAATGAATACACCGGTAAAACCCATTAAGAAATTGGTTCAGAGTGGTTTGTTGGGCTGGCCTCTCAAAGTGACCGTAGGCGCCACCACCGGTTTTGACTGGAAGTTCTACTGGGTAGGAAAAACAGGGCTTGCCTCGCAACCTGTGCCTGCCGAATTGGACTACGACCTCTGGTTAGGTCCTGCACCCTACAAACCGTACAATTCTCACAGAGTACACGAAACTTTTCGCGGCTATTGGGATTATGACGGTGGCGGATTAGCCGATATGGGACAACATTATCTTGACCCCGTACAATATATTTTAGACAAGGACAATACCAGTCCTGTGGAAGTGCTTATCGACAGCGAGCAGCAGGATTCCGACGCTTGCGGTACTTGGAAACGCATCGAACTGGTGTATCAGGACGGATGCCGTATCATCCTCGACGGCGAAGGAAAGGACGCCAATGCTGCATACATAGAAGGACCCAAAGGCAAACTATACCGCGGCAACCGCTGCGATATTCCCAATATTGAGAAAAAATTAGCCGCCTACCCCGATCCGGCACCTCAGTTGACTGATTTCGCGGAATCGGTACGTACACGCAGCAAATTTGCACTCAACGAACAAAACGGATTTCGCTCATCAACCATCGTTAATATGGCTGTCATAGCAGTGCGGTTAGGGCGTTCATTAAAATTCGACCCCGATCAACTGCAATTTATTGACGACCCGGGCGCTAATGCCTTGATTAATCAACCGATGCGTGCTCCGTGGAGTATTTAATACATTCAAAATTAAACATCATCCTAAAAAAGATAAATTATGTTTCGTAAAATATTTATAACCACATTGTTGGCAGTTGTCTGTTGGACAGTAACTTTGAGTCAAACCGACCAGCGTACCCGCGAAACCAAAATTGCGGACATCATCATGCAACTTCCTGCAGGAAATACCGCAGATTACAATCGCTTGATGGCTGAATTGTACCAATTGGACAATCCTGTTGCCTATTTGGCGCCATTGTTGGCTGAACCGGGTGGAAACGACGCCCAAATTCGCCATGCCATTGGTGGATTGGCAAAATATGCCAGCCAAAAAGAAAGTCTGAAAGCACCCTTGGCAAAAAGCCTTGCCACTGCAATATTGCAGGCTAAATCGGACGAGATACGCGATTTCCTGTTCATTCAGTTGCAGTTTGTTGCCGGAACGGAATCAGTAGAAACTGCTGCCAAATACCTCGGCAACGACCGCTTATGCGACGCTGCCGCCCGCGTATTGGTGCGTATTGGCACAGACGCTTCCGCAAAAACCTTGCTGGACGCCTTGACAAAAGCCAAGGGCACGCAACAGATAAGTTTAGTGCAGGCTTTGGGCGAGTTGCGTTGCCAAAAGGCTGCGCCTGTTATTGCATCTCTGTTGGGAAGCGGCGATGCAAATCTGCAAAAGGCGGTTCTGTACAGTTTGTCGTCCATCGCTGATTTGGCTTCGGATAAGTTGCTGTATTCTGCTGTCGCTTCCGCTAATTTCAAGTACGAACCCACCAACGCCTTGCAGGCATATATTCGCTATCTGGCTAATATCGGGAAAGTAAATCCTTCCTTTACAGCCAAAGCGGCTCAAAATCTGCTGAAAGCGACTTCGGAAGATACGCAAATAGCCGCTAAAACCGCAGCATTGGAACTTTATGTGACTGCCACTGGTAACAATGCTGTTGCCGATATCATTGCAGCATTGGACAGTAAACAGAAAGCGTACAGGGAAGCAGCGCTCAACTACTCAACAAAAATCACTTCGCCCAAAATGTATGATGCGCTGATAAAAAGAGCCAAAACGGAGAAAGATGCACAAAAACAGGCGGAATTGATTGCCACATTCGGCAAAAGAGGGGATAAAGCGGCTTTGCCATTTGTAACGGAACAAATGTTCGCTACCAACCTATCTCTGCGTCAGGCAGCCATCGTTGCAGGCGCACAATTGAATGCAGAAGAATCCATCCGCCCCATCATCAGGTCGATGAACTCCGGCGACGAAAAAACTGTTGCCACCGGCAAAACCACTTTGCTGGGCGTGCGGAGCTGGAGAGTGAAGGAAGAAGTGGCAGCAGCCATTCCACAAGCCTCTGTTTCTGCCAAAATAGCCTTTTTGGAGATTTTGGCTGCCCGCCAAGCCTTCACCAAAATAGAAACAGTATATGCGCAAACCTCGTCAACAGACGCTGCCGTTCGTTTAGCAGCGGAGACAGCGCTCAGTTCCCTCGTTTCCGAAAAGGATATTCCTGCTATTGCCGCTTTATTGAATGTTACGGCGCAACCCAAAGAAATTGAGGCACTGCAAAAAGCCCTGTACGCGGCTGTTTCAGAATTATCACAAGACCAGCAAACCTTGGCGGTTCTGACACAAATCAATTTCAGCAAACGTCCGGAAGTTTATTATAATGTATTGGCTATGATTGGTGGTAAATATGGCTTGATACACGTATTGACCGCGTTCCGGAGCAACGATGCAGCTGTCCGCGGCATCGCTTTCGATGCACTTCTACAGTGGAGCGATGAATTGGTCATCCCGACCTTGTATCATATCGCCAAAGCCAATACCGATTCGTACACCGAAAAGGCATTGACCGCCTATATCGACAAATCGGCTGCATCCAAACAAGCGCCGGAACAAAAATTGATTTTATTGCGCAATGCTTTGGAAATAAACCCAACAGCAGGACAAAAACAAAAAATTATCAAGCAAATAGGGAATACCGGCACGTTTCTTGGCTTGCTGACCGCTGGAAAATACCTGACAGACCATAACGAAAGCACACAGCAGGCAGCAGTTCAAGCCGTACGGACGATTGCGCTTTCGCATCCCCAGTATTACGGTGCATTGGTAACAGACATCATCAAGAAAGCCATTGAAGTGAACAAAGATGCCGAAGCATCTTATCAAAAACAGGCGTTATTAAAGCATTTGGAAGCCCTTCCGAAAGGAGAAGGCTTTGTATCTATGTTCAACGGTAAAGACCTCACCGGATGGAAGGGTTTGGTAGAGAATCCGATAGCCCGCTCTAAAATGACACCCAAACAATTGGCAGAACAACAAAAGAAAGCCGATGAAAGAATGATACGCGACTGGCACGTGAACGACGGAATGTTGGTTTTTGAAGGCTCCGGCTATGACAACCTTTGTTCGGCAAAGGATTACGCCGATTTTGAAATGTACGTTGACTGGCGCATCACTCCGAAAGGAGATGCGGGATTATATCTGAGAGGCACTCCGCAGGTGCAAATTTGGGACATTTCCCGCGTTGAAGATGGCGCTCAGGTCGGTTCCGGCGGTTTGTACAACAATGCAAAACCGGTCAACAGAAGCACACCCTTAGTGGTAGCCGACAATCCTGTTGACGAATGGAACTCGTTTTATATCAAAATGATAGGAGAAAAAGTAACCGTATATTTGAACGGACAATTGGTGACAGATAATATCACGCTGGAAAATTATTGGGACCGCTCACTGCCCATCTTCCCGAAGGATGCCATTGAGTTGCAGGCACATGGTACAAGAGTTGAATATCGCGACCTGTACATCAGAGAAATTCCCCGTCCCGAAGCGTATAAAGTGTCTGCCACAGAAGCCGCAGAAGGCTTTGTGCCCCTGTTCAACGGCATTGATATGTCAGGCTGGACAGGCAATTTGAAAGATTATTTTGCCAAAGACGGCAATCTGGTTTGCGAACCCAAGGGCGGACACGGCAATATTTACACCGACAGGGAATATGCCGATTTCATTCTGCGCTTTGACTTCCAACTGACACCCGCCGCCAACAACGGACTGGGAATCCGCACTCCGCTTGAAGGTGATGCTGCTTACACGGGCATGGAACTGCAAATTCTCGACAACGAAGCAGACGTGTACAAAACTTTGCAGCCCTATCAGTATCATGGATCTGTTTATGGTGTCATGCCTGCAAAACGCGGATATTTGAAGCCTGTCGGCGAATGGAATACGCAGGAAGTCATCGCAAAGGGCAACCACATCACGATTACGCTTAACGGCACAGTGATTGTTGACGGTGACATTGCCGCAGCCAGCAAAAACTTTACCGAAACAGCCGATCACCTGAATCACCCCGGATTATCCAACAAAAGCGGATACATCGGATTTTTGGGACACGGTTCGCCATTAACATTTCGCAACCTGCGAATCAAAGATTTATCTAAAACCAAATAAAATGCAAACAAGAAGAGATTTTGTAAAAACAGCCGGCGCCGGACTTATCGCGCTCGGAGTGCCACAAGTGATTGATGCTCAGTCGGGCGCTACCAGCGTCGAAAAAGCCGCATTTAAAGTTTCCATGGCAGGTTACAGTTTCGTGAAGTTCAATCTTGATGATTCACTCAAAATGCTGCAACGCCTGGATGTACATTATTTGTGCATCAAGAATTTTCACTTGCCGTTTGACAGTGATGACGAGCAAATTAAGGCTTTTCATGCCAAATTAGCCGCTGCCGGAGTGGTTGGATACGGCGTGGGACCTATTTACATGAAGTCGGAAGCAGAAGTTGACAGTGGTTTCGCCTACGCCAAACGGGTTGGAGTGAAACTCATCGTTGGAGTGCCCAGTTACGAGTTGCTTCCTTATGTTGAGAAGAAAGTGAAGGAATATGATTTCAATTACGCCATTCATATTCATGGTCCTGATATCAAAGAATATCCTCACGCAAAGGACGTGATAGATCACGTTGAGCATTTGGATGCGCGGATAGGCTTGTGTCTGGACATCGGACATGACGCCCGAGCAGGATATAATCCGATAGACGATTTGAAAAAATACTCCAAAAGGGTGTTTGACATCCACATCAAGAACGTGACTGCCGCCAGCAAAGAAGGGCGGACTTGCGAAATGGGACGTGGAATCATCAATATCCCTGCTTTTGTACGGATGCTACGGAAAGTAAAATATTCAGGCGCTTGCAGCCTCGAATTTGAAAAGGATATGAACGACCCCTTAGCCGGATTAGCCGAATCCATAGGCTATTTCAGGGGAGTCATTGACTCAACCGTATAAAAATCAATTACGAATTAAAAAACCGCTCATTCCAAATGAGCGATTTGTAACATCCTATTCAATCTTTTTTATTTCGCTCATTGCAAAAATAGTTTATAACGTTCGTTTCCCCAACGTTTTTGCCAATTCTTTTTTCACTTCGGTCAGTGCGGTGAATTGGGTGAAAAGCGTTTCGTATTCTTCTGTATCGCCTTTTACCAAGGCTTCCTGCATTTCGCCGGAAAGATT
>JAITTD010000229.1 GCA_031287245.1 Bacteroidales bacterium | reverse complement strand
ATTATCGTTATTTCCTCCTGAATAACCTCTCAATTGATTGAAGTTGTAAAGAATTTTGCCAAAGTCTTCTAATTCAATGATTTGCGTTAAAGCATCGACTTTCTTTTGACAGAAAGCCAGTGAATCAAGTTGCAAAGTGCCTTTCGTGATTGGCAATAATTCCAACTTCTGCAATTTTGCTGGTTCTGGAATACCGTCTTTGAATTGAAACTGTTCCGGCAACATACCCAATTCGCTCAAAATGAACAACAGTTTATTACGGCGCAGTTTGTATCGCTTTATTCCTTTGCGGGCAGTGCGTTTTGCTCTACGGTCGGCATTTTTGGTGATGCCAGCACCTTTTTCGTAGTCAATTTTATCACTTCCCATCGGAATAATCCGACTGCCCATACCCAAAATTTGTTGAGCATCGGCATCTACCAACGCCCAACCAATGCTATTTGTCCCCAAATCCAGCCCTAAAATCTTCTTCATAGATACATTATTATTGAGCGCCAAAATTAAATATTTTTTTTGTATTTCAAAAATTAAGATCTATCTTTGCACCACATTTTTTGAAGCAAATCACAATAAGGATTATTCCGTTGTGAAAACATTGAAGGCGGGGATGAAAGTCCTCGCTTTTGTTTTGGCAATCTGTCAATTTCATGCGCATAATTATTTGATAATCAAGCCCGTTTTCATCAATTTTACAAAAAATAGTATAACATATTCTTATAACAGTTTCAATATCAAATAAATAAAATTTTAATGCGTTAGCCTTGATTAAAACGTAAATTTTTTTTGTCGTTTCAATGATTATACTTACTTTTATCCCCTTATTTCAGGGTGCATATCGTATTGAAAAAGTATAACCTTTGCTTGTCTATTGTCCTGATATTGAGTGGATTATTACCGCTCAACGCACAGGAAAACCTGCTCCAGTGGACGGGGATAATTCGTAATGATTTGCTCGAACCGGTGCCCTATGTCCATATTTTGGTCAAATCGGACTATCGCGGCGCCATCAGCGACCAGCATGGAATGTTCACCATTACTGCGCACGCGAGCGACACGCTGCTGATTTCCTGCGTGGGCTACAAACTGCGGCAGGTTGCCGTGCCGAAATCTTCCGGCAACGACACAAAGCACTATATCAAGGATATCATACTGGAACCAGACACCATCATGCTCAGCGAGGTGGTCATTTTTCCGTGGAAATCCTATAAGGAATTTAAGGACGCATTTTTGGCGCTCGAACTGCCGGAAGACGATATGCAGCGTGCATATCGCAACATTGCCATCATTCAGGAGCAGATTTACAATGCCATTGCCAACCGCCCCGCCTCGCCAACTGCGAATTTCCGCGATATGATGTCGGCTCAGCACAATCGTATGTCAAATTACGGACACATGTATCCCACCTACATGATCACCAATCCTCTGGCTTGGGCTAATTTCTTCAAAGCGATTCGCGACGGCGATTTCAAAAAGAAAAATGACAAGGGGGAGCAGCAATCAAAGCCAAGCGTGGTGGACGAATATATCAAAAATAACCCTCGTTGATGAAAAAAATTATCGTTTTCGGTCCCGGTCCCGGCTTCAAAGGCGGCATAGCAAATTTCAGCACCTCACTGGCAAAAGCCTTTGCCGGCTTGAACGACACCGAAACGCATCTGGTTTCGTGGATCAAACAATATCCTTTTTTCATACCTCACAATGTAATTGACGACAAAAGTCAAACCGATTTATTGGAAAAAAATGGCGTAACTGTTTCTTACACACTTAATTACAACCGTTTCACAACATGGCGTAAAACTTATCAAACCATTGTGGAAATCAATCCCGATTTTGTGGTTTTCCAATGGTCAAATCCCATTCAGGCTTTTCCCCTCGCATACCTCATCAGGCGGCTGAAAGAAAACACCACCATCCGCGTTATTGTTGACCTTCATTTTGGCAATCACAAGGAATACGCAAATCTCGTGAAACGGCTGACCATCTACACCATTCAATATGCTGATGCTTACGTAGTTCATTCCTACAAAACGGCTTTCGAGATGAAAGAACTTTTTCCCGAAACCACTTTCAACCTGATGGAAGGCGACAACTGCCCCGACAACAAGGGCAAACCCCTTCTCAAACTGTATCACCCTATTTACGATATGTACACGCCCGACCCCCATTTTGATGTCGAGGCGCAGAAAGAGCAACTGCATTTGCGGAAATATACCTTCCTGTTTTTTGGGTTCATACTGAAATACAAAGGTTTGCACAATGCCATTGAAGCCTTTGCACAGTTGGCTAAAACCCGTGACGATATTTCGCTGCTCATTGTGGGTGAATCATCGTGGCAATCGCCCAAACAGCGCAAAAAAAAGTTGAGCCGCTGGGTGAGCCGAAGAATACGCCGATGGATGATGAGCGCAAAGGAAGACGAAGGGAATTACCGCCCGCTGGATTTGATTGAAAAGTTTGACATTCAAGACAGGGTGACGGTGATCAACGAATTTATATCCAATGAAGATGTTCACAAATATTTTCAAGTGAGCAATGCCATTGTGCTGTTCTACGACCAAGCCGCCACCGGTTCGGGCGTGGAATCCATCGCCTGCAATTTCAAAGTGCCGATATTAGCCACCCACATGGGGCATTTTCCCGAAACGGTGAAAGAAGGCGTGACCGGTTATCTGGCTAAGCCAAACAACCTGACCTCTATGGTGGAAGCGATGCAAAACGTGATTGAACAACCCATTTCACCGGAAGATATCGAAGATCTGTCCAAATCCAGAAACTGGACGAATTATGCCAGCACAATTTGCGAAATGGCAAATTCCATTAAAAAATTATAAAATACGATTTTATTTTTCCGATGAAAACCATTCTTTTCATACTGACAGGGTTAAGTATTTTTACCGCTTTCAGTACCTATGTTTATATTCGCAGTTGGCAGGCGCTGGAAATCATCGGTCATTACCGGATGTATTACAGCATCTTCTTTTGGATGCTCACGCTGCTGATTATCCTGAGCCGCGTCATCCGCATACCCGGAGCGGGCTGGATGGATGTGCTGCAAATCATCGGTTCGCAGTGGATTGCAGTGCTGTTATACGCTTCACTGCTGATTGTTACGATAGATGTATGCAGAGGGCTTGGTCAATTGCTGAATCTGCATCACCCATACATTCACAACCATTATTTGCTTGCCAAATTAATACTTTTCGGAATCGCAGTATTGATTTTGACAGTCATTTTTGTGGCAGGATACCGAAAAGCGCGTTACCCGAAAGTGACGGATTTGGAGATTACCGTTAACAAACCGGCAGGAGAGATGAAGGAACTGCGCATCGCCATGGTGAGCGACCTTCACCTGGGATGCACTGCCGGCAGCCGTTTTCTTCGCCGCGTGGTGGAGCGTATCAATGAGTTGGATGCCGATGTGGTGCTGCTGGCAGGCGATACCTTCGACGGCGATTCCGAACCGGTGATTCGCAAAGATATGGGCAAGGAATTTGACAGATTAAAAAGTCGCTACGGAACTTTCGCGATAAGCGGCAACCACGAATATATCGGCGAACGTTTTGAAAAGGGAAGCACCCGCAGAGCCTTGGAATATCTGCGTCTGCACGGGATAACAGTGCTGGTTGACTCGACAGTGACGGTGAACAACAGCGTTCACATAACAGGGCGCAATGATTACAGCGTTCCCCACCGCAAACCGCTTGCCGAACTCATCCGCCACGACTCGCTGCCGCACATTCTGCTCGACCATCAGCCTTACCATTTGGAAGAAACGCAACAAGCGGGCATCGATCTGCAACTTTCCGGTCACACCCACCACGGGCAAATGTTTCCCATCCACTTCATCACACAAAAACTGTACGAAAAAGACTGGGGCTATCTGCAAAAAGGGGACAGCCACTTCTACATTTCCTGCGGCGCCGGCACTTGGGGACCGCTGGTAAGAACTGCAGGACACTCGGAAATTGTTTTGATAACGATGAAGTTGAGAAGTAATTGATAAAACTCGTTTAATCTCGTTCGTTCTAAGTGGGACTTCTTTGCAGAATTAAAAAATAAATGCAACAGTGTTGCATTTGAAAAATTTTTCCATTGCACGCGCTTGGAAATCTGGAAATTTTCATGTACTTTTGCGTTATAATTATAAAAAGGGAAGATATGTACAGACAAGTTTTTACGCCAACAATCGGTGATATTTCATTTTCAATTCCACCAAGTTGGTACGGTCAACAAATTGAGGTAATAGCGTTCCCCTTGACCGACACCCGACAAGAGCCGGACAAGGATTTGGTGGCAGAACGCCGCAGGAAACTGATAGAAAATAACAAAAAATATTCTGTCAGTTTCAAAGAGATAGGATTTAAGTTCGACCGCGATGAAGCCAACAATTATGACTGATAAATTTGCGGTAGATACCAATGTTTTTATCTATCTTCGATCAACGGACTATCCAGTAAAATGCA
>JAITTD010000111.1 GCA_031287245.1 Bacteroidales bacterium | reverse complement strand
TTTTTTCATATACTAAAATGATTGATTTCGAGTGCAAAGATAAACGCTCATTTTTAATTAGCCAAAAAACATGGCATAAATAAATAGTATGGCACGACATTTGATAAAGCATACAATATTTTTACACATAAACTAAAATTGATAATGAAGCACAATTTACCAACCATCGAGATTGCTTATACGATAAAAAAGAGCAATGACGCAGAGCAAACAACAGAATTTTCACATTTTGCCAGTTCGGGCACATTGTTTCTGACTCCTACGGATTACGGTCTGCATGAAGTGACTTTAACATCGAATGTCGGAGAGACCGCTGTGAAATGCGGCGTCGCTGTTGTCAGTGAGTCATCCATCGCTGACGACAATGTGTGTACATACGTGCTGATGCTGCATCGCACGAGTGAAGCCAACTCTGTCGGAATGGATGACTAATGGTTTATTTCAACAATTGAAAAACGATTTTCATTTGGGCTTCGGTCAACTGCCCCGGCGCGGTGATACGGGCTTCGTCAATGCAGGCGAAAGTGAAGGGCGCTCCGAGTAAGGGGGCGGCAATGCGCGTAATTTTGCCTGTATCGCCCATCGCAAATGCTATCAGCCTGTCGTGATGCTCGTAAAGCGACATGACTCTGGCGGCGTCGGCTACCGTATTGGCTGTGACGGCTAATTTCACCCAATCTGCGCCTTTTTCCCGCGATTGTGCGATGATGTCGTTCAACACGGACAGTTCGGGCGTTTTTTCAAAATCGTGGCAGGAAATAATCACTTGCGTGCCCAAGCGTTGAGCCAGTTCTATCAATGGTTTGCGGTAGGTTTCCGTGCTTTCGTGCTCAATATCCACGTAAGTGGCGCCTGCGCGAATGGCAGCCGACAATTGCACGGTGCGTTCGCGTTCCGAGTACTTCCCTTCGCGGCAGGTAGCCACCCATTGATGGCATTGCAGGGCAAACAGTTCAATATTTTCAGGGCTAAACTGCATCATGTCTAAGCGCAATTCCACCAATGGCAGCAATGACGCCCACCGCATACATTCAACAGCGCTTATTCCGCCCAAACTGACGCAAATCTTTTCATCCATTGCCTGTTTCATTTTGAGCCAGCGCAATTTGTTCCCTGTACAGATGAATGGTTTCCTGCAACCCAAAATACAGCGCGTCGGAAATCAAGGCGTGACCGATGGAAACCTCTTGGATGAAAGGGATTTGTTCCAAAAAATATCTGAGATTCGTCAAACTGAGGTCATGCCCGGCATTGATGCCCATCCCCAGCGAATGGGCTACGGTGGCTGCCTCGCAGAACGGTTTTATGGCGGTTGCCTTGTCTTTCGGGTAATCGTGGGCATAAGGTCCTGTATAGAGTTCTATGCGGTCTGTTCCGATAGCGGCGGCGGTTTCAATCATTCGAATATCGGTACCAACGAACAGCGAAGTGCGGATACCTGCTTGTTTCATGCCTTTGATGATATCGGTAAGAAAATCGCGATTGGCAACGGTGTTCCAACCGGCATTGGAGGTGATTGCAGTGGCGGCATCGGGCACCAGCGTTACCTGATGAGGTTTCACTTCCAGCACCAAGCGCATAAACCGACTGTTTGGGTTGCCTTCTATATTGAACTCGGTGGTCAGTTTCCCACGCAGAGTGGTTACATCCTCGTAGCGAATATGCCGTTCGTCCGGTCGCGGGTGAACGGTAATGCCCTGCGCACCGAATTTTTCGCAGTCAAGCGCTATCTGCACCACGTCGGGGGTGTTCCCGCCGCGAGCATTACGAATAGTGGCTACTTTATTGATATTGACACTTAAAACTGTACTCATTGATTAATTTTAACCTCCTGATTTCTTAATTTTATATCCTTTTTGCTGTAAATACAGCAATATTTTATCTCTAAAATCCCCTTGCAGGAGGATTTCGCCGTTTTTTGCCGATCCGCCGACGCCGCATTTTGTTTTCAATTCTTTCGACAAGTCGGTCAAGTCGGCATCCGTGCCGACAAAACCTGTTACCAGCGTAACTACCTTGCCTCCACGGTTTTTCTTGTCCAGCATCACGCGCAGATTTTGTTGGGCGGGGGCAAGCGTTTCTGGCTCATCCTCCACATTGTAGCGGTATTGGAAGTTGGGATTGGTGGAATACACCACATCCACTCTGTTTTTTGACTCCTGTTTGCCCATTTTCTATTTCACTAACGTCATTTCATTAATCAGATGCGTTGCACCTGCATATTTGTCAATGATGAACAGCACATAGCGAATATCCACGCTGATGGTGCGCTGCAAATCAGGCTCGAAGACGATATCGCCGCTCATCGCTTCCCAGTTGCCGTCAAAAGCCAAGCCGAGCAGTTCTCCTTTGCCGTTGATAACAGGACTACCTGAGTTGCCGCCCGTTATATCGTTGGTTGAAATAAAACACAGCGGTAATTCGCCCTGTGCATTGGCATAAGCGCCGAAATCCTTGCTGGCATACAGTTCTTTCAGACGGTCGGGTACCACAAACTCCCAATTGTTGGGATCTTCTTTCTCCATGACTCCTTGCAAAGTGGTGTAATAATTGTAATACACTGCATCGCGGGGAAAATAATCTTTGATGGCGCCGTAACTCAGGCGCATAGTGAAATTGGCATCGGGATACCATTGTTTTTCCGGCTGCATTTCCTGCAATCCTGCAATGTATAAGCGTACTCCCTTTGCTGTTAGTTCTTCTCCGGCAGTCATACCGTCATACCATTGCCGCGAAGCGTTGAGCAGCGAAAGGGCTACCTGATAAACGGGATCTTTGGGCAATGTTTTGGCAGAGGGCTTTGTTAAAAAGGCATTTAAACGGTTGGCATCGGCAAAGACGGATTTAAACCAGTCTTGCGTGTATTGATGGAAATCGCCCTTGTATTTTTTGGAAATCACCTGATAGAAATCGGGGTGATAGGCAGCCGGAATATCGCTGTAATAGCGTTTCAGCAAGGCTTCTGTCACTTCCATATCCAACAGGCGGTCGTAATCTTTGAAGAAGGTTTCGATATTTTTTCTCAGCATATCCGTCACGAGCGCTAATCTGCCGTAATCGGGAGTTTTCTTTTCCAACTCGGTCTGCAAGGCGCGAAACTGCAAGGAAAACCGGACAAGTTCCGTTCCCTGCAAGAAACATTCACTGACATATTGTGTCACCCTGTTATGGGTGTGGTTGCTTTCGATGCCGGTTTTTATCAACGAAAGGGCTTCTCCATACTTCGCGTTTTGTTCGGGATGGGCAGCCAGCCATTGTGCAAACCTTTGCTCTTGCGCCAATTTCCGGTCATACACGTGCAAACGCTGCACACCCTGCATCATTCCAATCGAATTTTTCCAGTAATTGCTCGACCGTGTGTATTTCGTGGCATATTTGATTTTCACGGCAGGATTTGCCAGCATGTGGCGCATCATTATTTCCTGTTTTTCGCCTCTTATTTTCACCCTGTTGGGAAGTTCATTTTCAATCATTTCCAACACTTCAAACGAGGTGGCGTAACGCTCGGTGCTTCCCGGATAGCCCAGCGTCATGGTAAAATCGTTCTTTTCGACGCCTTTCAGGGAAACGGGCAAATATTTCTTGGGTTTCAGAGGGATATTATTGGCGGAATAGCGTGCCGGACGACCGCTCGAATCCGCATACACGCGGAACATACTGAAATCGCAGGTGTGACGGGGCCACATCCAGTTGTCGGTGTCGGCGCCAAACTTGCCGATGGACGAGGGCGGCGCACCCACTAAACGGACGTCGGTAAATTCCTCGTACACTACTAAATAAAATTGATTGCCGCCGAAAAAACTTCTGACCGAAGCGGTGTAATGCGTGTCTCGGACGGCCTGTTTTTCAATTTCCTCGGATTTTTTCGCAATAGTGTCCTCCCGCGCTGTTTCCGTCATGGAAGGGTACAAAACGCTGTCCATGCGAGCGGTGACGTCTTCAATACGGACAAGAAACGTGACTTTCAGGTCGGGCGTGGAAATTTCGTCAGCACGGGTTTTTGCCCAGAATCCGTCAGCCAGATAGTTGTGTTCGAGCGAACTGTGCTGCTGTATAGCGCCATAACCGCAGTGATGGTTGGTGATCAGCAGTCCCTCGCCTGAAATCATCTCGCCGGTACATCCGCCGCCAAAGATGACAACGGCGTCCTTGATGCTCGATTGGTTGATACTGTATATTTGCTCGGCAGTGAGCGTGCAGCCCAGTTTCTGCATATCGCCGATGTTCAATTTTTCCAGCAGAGGCAGTAGCCACATTCCTTCTTCCGCCCGTGACGGAATGATACAAGCGGCTATGAATGAAATGATAACAACTATTTTTTTCACTTTGAATATGAATTTAAAAAAATGCAAAGATGAAGAAAATTATCGGAAAATACTACTTTGCGTTCATAAATTTGACTAATTCGAGGGCAATGGTTCTGATAATCGTATATACCGGAATGGCTATAATCATGCCGGTAATGCCTGCAAGGGTTCCAGCCATGATGACCACGATAAACACCTCAACAGGATGTACTTTGATGCTTTGCGAATAGATAATAGGCTGCAACAGCAGGTTGTCTATCAGGTTGGCGCCCAGAAAAACGCCGGCAATTGAGAATATCGTTGGTAAAACGGAGTGGTATTCGTGGATGCTCAGACAATCGACAGTGCCGAACAGGCAGCAGGCTGTCACCCCAATGATGGGTCCCAGATAGGGAATGATGTTAAGTATGCCCCCAAAGACGGCAAACAGCAAGGCTCCCTTGACACCAAACAGCAGCAAACCGATGTACAACAGCAGAATCATGGAAAAGACTTCTATCGAAAGCCCAATGAAATAGCGGGAAAGCAACTTGTTAATCTTGTCGGATACCTCGCTTACATTGACTATTGGCTGTTTCCCGAAGACAACCGAGGCGATGCTGTCAAGCGTGAAGTCGTCTTTAATGAAAAAGAAGGTGAAGAACAGGATGCAAAAAAGGGCAAAAAGAAAGGAACCTGTAGCGGACAAAAATCCGCCTACGACATTGGAAAAGGCGGCAAAACTGACAATATTTTTGATTTCGGCGGTAATCATGCCCACAAGGGTTTCGTGTGGCTCAATCATGCCGTTTTGGTGGAGGAAATTCTGCACCTGTTCCACTAAAATGCCAAGATTCACGGTCAGTTCATCGTAGTTCACCGTGGCAATGGCGTTCATTTCACGCGCTATCATTGGGACGATGACAAAGATTGCCAGCAAAATGATGGAAATGAACAGCAACATGGTCAATACAGTGCCGGTATTGTAGGAAATACGGTATTTGTAAATATGGATGGAATGAATGGCACGAGCCACCGGTTTGCCTATCAGGGAAAAGATGAACGCAAAAAACAAATACAGGAGAATATCCGAAAAATACCATCCCAGCAGGATGACAGTGGCTATCAGAAACAGCCTTAAAATAAGGTAAATATTGATTTTCATACGATGAATCAAAACACAAAAATAAACATTATTTACGATTTGTCATCAAAAACAGGTAATAATTTTATACTTTTGCCGCCTTAAAATTTTAAGATTTGAAAAATGGCAAAAGTGAGAGGCGCAATTGTAGTGGACGCGGAACGATGTAAAGGATGCGGAGTTTGTACCGTCAATTGTCCTCAAAAGATAATTAATTTAGGCAAACAGGTGAATTCTAAAGGATATTATTTTGCGGAAACAACCATTCCTGAAAACTGTACAGGATGCGCCAATTGCGCAATTATTTGTCCGGATGGCGCTATCAAGGTATATAGAGTGAAAGAACAGGAGTAAAGAGTAAATGAAAGATATACGGTTAATGAAAGGCAATGAAGCCATTGCCGAGGCGGCTATCCGCGCGGGAGCGGATGCCTATTTCGGGTATCCCATCACTCCGCAGTCGGAGATTATGGAGTACCTGTTCGAGCAACATCCCGAAACAACCACCGGAATGGTGACTTTGCAGGCGGAGAGCGAAGTGGCTGCCGTCAATATGGTGTATGGCGCGGCGTGTACCGGCGCCCGCGTAATGACCTCATCGTCCAGCCCCGGCATCAGCCTGATGACTGAGGGTATCTCTTATCTTGCAGGCGCGGAACTGCCCTGTTTGATTGTGAACGTTGCCCGCGGTGGTCCCGGTTTGGGCACGATACAACCCTCGCAGGCAGATTATTTTCAGAGCACCAAGGGAGGAGGGCACGGCGATTACCGTTTGCTGGTGCTTGCACCCGAATCGGTGCAGGAAATGGCTGATTTTGTGGCGCTGGGATTCGATCTCGCGTTCAAATACCGCAACCCTGTCATGATACTTACCGATGGCGTCATCGGACAGATGATGGAGAAGGTGGAACTGCCGGAACCGCGTCCACGCAAGCCGTTTGAACCTTGGGGAACAACAGGAAAGACGCCCGACAGGGAACGCAACTTCATCACCTCCGTCAACCTCGACTCGCTCGTGCAGGAAAAGCACAACCACCACCTGCAAGCCAAATACAAACAGATGGAAGAGGAGGAAACCCGCCACGCCACCTACCTGTGCGACGATGCGGAATACATCATCGTGGCTTACGGCGCAAGTGCACGTATCAGCCGCAAAGCAGTTGAACTGGCACGGGAAAAAGGCATCAAAGCAGGATTGTTTCGCCCCGTCACGCTGTTTCCCTTCCCCTCGAAGGAATTGGACGCTGCCGCGAAACACGCCAAAGGGCTACTCTCAGTAGAGATGAGCGCCGGACAGATGATAGAAGATGTACGCCTTGCCACGCATTGCCGCCTGCCTGTGCACCATTTCGGACGCTACGGCGGCATCGTTCATGCACCGGAAGAGATACTCCAAGCGCTCGAACAATTGATATAAATGAAAATACCAAGTAAATACATCGCAGCCATCGCTGCAGCCCTCATGCTATCATGGGCGCCGCGACCCGTCAAATGGGTAGCCATCGGCGATTCCATTACCTACCTGAACGACCATCTGAACGAAACAGACCACAGAGTGAAAAAAGGCTACATGACGCGCGTTGTAGAGAAGTTGCCCCATATCACTTATGTGAACAAGGGCTTCAACGGATGGACGAGCACCGGCATTGCCGAAAAAGTGGACCAGTTAGATTTGGAAAAGGCAGACGTTTATTCGGTATTTTTGGGCACAAATGACTGGTGGAGCGGGCAGCCAACAGGCGAGTTTTCCGATTACGCAAACAATACGGGGAGCAAAACCGTTTATGGCGCTTTCCGTGTGATAGTGGATAAACTGCGCAGTCTGAACCCGCAGGCGCGTATCATTTTGATGACGCCTGTGCAACGCGGCGATTTTGTTTATTGGGAACATTTTAGAAACAATGCTCACGGCTCGTATCGGGCAAAAAACGGACAACAACTTGCCGATATAGCCGCTGCGATTCAGAAAATAGCGTTGCACGAAAAACTACCATTGGTGGATATTTACCATAAGAGCGGCATCACGCCCAGAAATGCCGTGAAATTCAAGCGGCTGAAAGACAGCGTTACCGGTCAGTACAGAAATTTCGCCTACCCGAAATATATTGACGTCCCCTTTGATCCCGATGCTGACCAATATCCCTATCCCCTCGAAGCCATCAATATGACCTACGACGGCTTGCACCCATCCGACAAGGGCAATGAAATCATCGCCAAAATGCTGGTAAAAGAGTTGGAAAAAATTACGAATTAAAAATTACGAATTACGAATTAACTCGAAACTCGAAACTCGAAAACCCTGTTTTGTCCCGCAGGGACGGCACAGAAAGACAACAAGTGCCGTCCCTGCGGGACTACGGCGGGTGTTCTCTGTCCGTCCTGTCTTGTCCTGGCCTATCCGTAGATTAACCCAATAACCAACTCCCCGTTGAGTTTTTTTCAGGCATTTGCAACCAGAATGGATGTCCTTTGAAAGAAAAACAGGCTCCGTTAAAAGAGCCTGCCATTCCAGTCGAACAACGATATTCCTCGAGCAGTTGCCCTCCAGCAGAGCCGCTTTCCGCTTCTCGTTGTCAATACAAAAATAGTAGTAATCTAAATTTTAATATCAAAAAGTTATAAACATATGGTTGAATATGCTAATTTCTTGTCAACGCTATT
>JAITTD010000319.1 GCA_031287245.1 Bacteroidales bacterium | reverse complement strand
ATTGATGATGGTTTCATTATCAATGACCGCTCAAATCGACTGTACAGTCCCCGTATGAATTGCTTTCCTTTATTACACAAAAGCCTCGTAGATACATCTCTGCGAGGCTTTTTGCGTTTTGTCGGGTCTAATTTATTTATCAATAATGACAGTAATCATTACAAAAGCCTCGTAGATACTCTCTGCGAGGCTTTTTTGCATTTTATCGGGTCTAAAGTTTTTTCTACAAACCCTTATTTTTTATGCTCTTTGTAATATTTAATCATTTTAGGAATCACATCATTCACATCACCCACAATCACATAGTCGGCTATGGCATTGATGGGCGCATCGGGGTCGTTGTTGATGGATATAATCATGGCGCTTTCCTGCATTCCTGCCGTATGCTGCACCTGACCGGAGATACCGCAGGCGATATAGAGTTTGGGACGCACTGTTACGCCCGTTTGTCCTATTTGACGGTCGTGGTCGGCGAAGCCTGCATCTACTGCTGCACGCGAGGCGCCTACTTCGGCTCCGATAACGCTTGCCAGTTCAAACAGCAGGTTGAAGCCGTCGCGGGAACCCATGCCGTAGCCGCCCGACACTAATATCGGCGCACCCTTGATATTCACCTTCGATTTCTCCATCTGGCGTTCAATCACGCGCACCACAAAATCCGTGTCGGTGACGTATTTGTTCAGGTTGATGTTGACCACTTCGCCCTTGTAGTTGGGGTCGAGTATCTCTTTTTTCATGACGCCTTCGCGAACGGTTGCCATCTGCGGACGACATTCGGGGTTGACGATGGTGGCGATGATATTTCCGCCGAAAGCGGGACGGATCTGATACAGCAGGTCTGTGTACACCTTGTTGGCTTTCTTGTCCTCATGTTCGCCTATTTCGAGCGACGTGCAGTCGGCAGTAAGACCGCTGTGAAGAGCGCTTGACACGCGGGGTCCCAAATCGCGACCGATGCCGGTAGCACCCATCAGGGCAATCTGCGGCTTTTCTTCCTCAAACAGTTTCACCACGATGGACGTGTGCGCCTGCGTGGTGTAGGGTTCAAGTCGGGCGTCGTCGGCAACCCACAGTTTGTCCACACCGTAGGGGATAATTTGCTTGCCTGCGTTGCTCAAATCCTTGCCAATCACGATAGCTTCGAGTTGACATTTCAACTGGTCGGCTAATTTGCGACCTTTGGTGCAAAGTTCAAGGCTGACATCGGCAACAACGCCGTTCTCCACTTCGCAATATACAAATATACTGTTCATTTTCGAGTTTTAAATTTTATTTTTTTGATTCATTGTCAAATTGTCAATTATCAATTAACCGAGCGTGTGGTTGGTGATGAGTTCCACCATCAAACCTTCAATGTCGGCATTGGCATTGGTGAGGCGTTTGGTGTCTTTCGCCTGAAACACGATGTTTTCAATTTTTTTCACCTTGGTGGGCGAACCGGTCAATCCAAGGTCATCAGCATTGGCGTTGATGTCTTTGGCAGTGATTTCGGCTATTTTGAGGTAACTGCGGCTATCGTACAGAGCAGTGTCGCTGCCTTTTTCCTGTATCTCGCTGCCGGTTTGAGCGTATTTGTATTTCATCATCAGTTTAACGTTGCGCGGGCGACATTCGGGCGCCGAACCGTTCACTGTTATTAACAGCGGCAAACTGCCTTCCACTGTTTCCACACCTCTGTCCAAGCGACGTCTTAACCGGATGGTTTTACCTTCTATTTTCTGTACTTCTTCGGCGTATGTAATTTGGGGTATTCCCAATTTTTCAGCCACCTGAGGACCTACTTGCGCGGTATCGCCGTCAATCGCCTGTCGCCCGCAGATAATGAGGTCGTAAGCGCCAATGGCACGGATGGCACACGAAAGCGCATAAGAGGTGGCGAGCGTATCCGAGCCGGCAAAAGCGCGGTCGGTGAGAAGGTAGCCGTTATCGGCGCCGCGAAACAGTCCTTCGCGGATAATGTCGGCAGCGCGAAATGGTCCCATCGTCAGCATGGACACCGTAGAGCCCGGGTGATGGTCTTTAATTCTCAACGCCAACTCGAGCGCATTCAGGTCTTCCGGGTTGAAAATGGCAGGAAGGGCAGCCCTGTTGACTGTTCCTTCCGGCGTCATAGCGTCTTTCCCAACATTGCGTGTGTCGGGAACTTGCTTTGCCAACACAATGATTTTTAATCCGTTCATCTTATTCTATTCGATTTTGGTTACAAAATTTCAGACTGCAAAAGTAGAACTTTTTTACGAGACTGCAAAAGTAAATTGCGATTCAGTGGTGATTCAATAGTGATACGGTGTGATTCATTGTATGCCCTAATCAGTAAAAAAACAACCTCAAAAAAGATGTCAAAAAATCTTTTTTTATTTTTTTTCAAAAAAAGATATTAACTTTGCAGCCGTTTTTAATTATAATTTTATTTGTAAATATAAAAGTCATTTATGATCATTGTCCCTATCAAAGAAGGCGAAAACATTGAAAGAGCGCTGAAAAAGTTTAAAAGAAAATTTGAAAAAACGGGTACCATAAAGGAAATCCGTGCACGTCAAGCGTTTGAAAAACCTTCTGTAACAAGAAGAGAAGAGTTTCGCCATGCCATTTATGTGCAGAAAATGTTCCAAAC
>JAITTD010000293.1 GCA_031287245.1 Bacteroidales bacterium | reverse complement strand
GAAATCGCAGGTCGGTCGTCGCTTACGCGCGGCGACATTGAAAACGTGCTGACCAACTTCCTCGACGAACTGCCGACCTTCCTCAAAGTCGGTATGAGCGTGCAGTTGGGCAATTTCGGCACGGTACGCCTCTCGCTTTCGGGCGAAGGAGCGGAAAATACCGCCGCTTTCAACGCGGCAACCATTGCGGCGAAAGTTATCTTTACGCCGAGTGTGGAACTCAAAAACGGCTTGAACGATATTAAGTTCGATAAAGTCGAATAATCTTTTTATTTAATTCATTCATTTTAAAATTAAATGACAATGACAAAAAATTCAAACTCGCGGGCTACAACCCGCATAACGGCACGAATCCGCTCCCTGGCGGCTATCCTCGCCCTCATCCTGACGACGGCGATTGCACCTTTTACCGCGCAGGCGCAAATCACAACCCTGAGTGTGCACAACACAATTTATGACGCCGGGCAAAACCAGCCAAGTTCATCGCACGCGGATTGGGACTGGAACGCCTCGACCAACACCTTCACCCTCACCGGTGATGGCGTCACGCAAGGCATCCGGTTTTACGGCGGCACGGGCGATGTGACCTTTGTGGTCAGCGGCAACCGCACTGTCGGCGACGGGATTCAGAACAACGCAGGAAAGCTTACCGTCAGCGGCAGCGGCGGCGACGTTCTGAACGTGAGCTACAGCGGCGTGGCACTGGGTGGGTTGTACGGCATGGAAATTATCGGCTTGACCGTGAACGCTACCGCGCAGGGGTCTGGAACAGCAGTCAATGTCGGTCCGGGCGATTTCACCATGTCCTCCGGGACGCTGAACCTCACCGCTTCGGGCAATGGGGACGGATTGTTGGTAGGTGAGGATCCAGAAAGCGGCAGCATCACCATCAGCGGCACTGCGACCGTAACGACGACTGCTCCGACAGGCAGCTACGCCATTTTTGCAACCGGCGACATCACCATCGACGGCGGCGCGACGGTGAACGTCGAAAGTTCAGGCAACAGCGGCATTTATGCCCCCAATCTCCTGACGATTAACGGCGGCTCGGTCACGGCTACGGCGGCGTCAAACAATTACCCCGCGCTCCAAGGTACAACCGGTATCAATATCACGGGCGGCAACGTCCACGCCATCGCAAATGGTAATCACAGGGGAATTTCATCGGACGGCAATATCAACATCAGCGGAGGCACGGTAGCCGCTGACGCAAACGGCTCCGGCGGCTCTGCGGACGGGATTTATGCCTTAGGCTCGACGTCCATCAACATCACCGGCAACGCCAGCGTGACAACCACGGGAAGCGCCGCCAACAGCGGCATTCGTGTCTCCGGCGGTACGCTTACAATCAACACCTCCGGCACGGTAACGGCAGTGGGCAGGAACGCAATCATAGGGGACAATATTAATATCATCAGCGGGACAGTCAACGCCACCGGCAACGGAACGAGCGGCTACGGAATTTACGCGGGCAACGGCAATATATCCATCAGCGGCGGCTCGGTAACCGCCACAGGCGCAGGTAACGCCGGAAGCGCTTTGCTTGCTAAAACCGGCATCGCCCTCAGCGGCAACGCGAATGTGGTTGCGTCAAACCCGGACGGCTTAAATACCGCAATTATTACCTACAGCGGGGATTTGACGGTCAGCGACGGCGCAAGCCTGAACAGTACCCCGATTCCCTACAGCGACATTGCGGTTCTCGGCGGCAACATCCTAATCAACACCACCGGCACGGTTACCGCCCAAGGCGTTGACGGCTTTCCCACGGTTAGCGCAGACGGCACAAGCATACAAAACGGCACGGTGGGCGTCACCGGCGATGTTTCGGGCGACCTTACCGTATCGGGCGGCACGGTGACGGTAACCGGCACGGTTGGTGGTACAACCACCCACACAGGCGGTACGCTGAACGGAAACACGCCGCCGCCCGTGACCGTCCCCGGTGCGCCCACCGCCGTCACAGCCACGGCGGGCGACGGACAGGCGACCGTGTCGTTCACCGCCCCCGCGGATAACGGCGGCGCGGCGATTACAGGCTACACGGTTACATCTTCGCCGGGCGACATTACAGCCACAGGCGCGGCAAGCCCCATCACCGTAACCGGCTTGACCAACGGAACGGCGTACACATTTACGGTAACGGCTATAAACAGCGTGGGAACAGGCTTGGCTTCGGCGTCAAGCAACGCGATTACGCCCGTTGCAACAGTGCCGGTTACAATGGTAGTGACCTTCGACAGCAATGGCGGCAGTGCCGTCAGCCAGCAACAGGTGGCAGCAGGCGCAACAGCCACGCAACCCGCCAACCCCATCCGCGCAGGCTACACCTTTGCAGGCTGGAAAAACGGCAGCACAACGTACGATTTCAGCACGCCGGTAACAGAAAACATCACGCTCACCGCGCAGTGGGAAGCAGCCTCGACCACCGGCATAGACGACGTAGAGACGGTGCGCGCACCGTCTCTACACCCCAACCCGTTCACCGGAATCGTGCACCTCACCGGCGCAGAAGGCAGCGTGTTACAGGTGATTACGGTAAACGGCGTGATAGTGCACACCCAAAAGGTGGAAAATCCCGATGAAACGATAAATCTGGAACAACTGCCCGCAGGAATGTATCTCTTCCGGTTAGAGAAAGACGGAAAGGCGAAAACGATAAAGGGAGTGAGGAATTGAGAAATTGAGGAATGAAGGAATGAACCGAATAATTCATAATTCATTCATAGTCCTGCAGGGACTACACTTTATTAACCGTAGATTTTAATCTACGGACAGAGAACCCCTCTGCGCCAAGTCCCGCAGGGACGACACAGAAAAGTGTCGTCCCTGCGGGACTTGGGCTGTAGTCGAGTATCTTCATCACCGTAAGCTGAAGCATACGGTTAATAAAGGGCTGTCCCTGCGGGACAAAACACCATTGTATCACCATTGAATCACAACATATCACAACCGAATCACAATTGAATCACAACCGAATCACTATCGAATCACAACCGAATCACTATTGAATCACAACCGAATCACAACCGAATCACAACCGAATCACCATTGAATCACCATTGAATCGCATGCATCCGATTAATCCCAATTAATGGATGACATAAAATTTATTCAATTAAATTTCGTATATTTGCGCTCTTTTTAAAACTTGTTTATATAGCAGTCAAAAATATGAAGTGTTTATCTTTTTTCAATCGATGCTTTGGCGCGGCGATGGTCGTGCTGTTGGTGGCTGCCTGTCAGTCGCAGCAAGACTCTTTGGATAGTCAGTTTCTTACGCCTCCCGAAACGATTCAAACCGGCGTGTACTGGTATTGGCTTTCAGACCATATTTCAAAGGAAGGAGTGATCAACGACCTGCAGGCAATGAAAAAAGCCGGTATCAACAGCGCCTTTATCGGCAATATTGGACAGGGCGAGCCTTACGGACCTGCAAAAATTTTTAGCGATGAATGGTGGGACGTTATCCACACCATGTTGAAAACCGCCGGCGAATTGGGCATAGAAATCGGGATGTTCAACAGCCCCGGATGGAGCCATTCGGGTGGCACGTGGATTCAACCTCATCAGGCGATGCGCTATGTCGCCTCGTCCGAAACAAAAGTGACCGGTCCGGGACGGATGACAGTTGCTTTGCCTGTTCCTGCCGCCTCTTCCATGATCAAAGATTGGGGAAGCGATTTTATTGATAATGAAGGAAAACCGTCGCTCCATTTTTGGGACGTCAAAGTGGTGGCTTTCCCTGTCGGCAAAGATTATCGGAAAGACCTTTTTACGCTCCCCGGTGCAAAAGTGACCGTTTCGTCCCGACAGAACGGATCGCTTGCCTCTTCGTTCACGTATGCTGCAAAAACAAATGCAAATTCGCCGCTTTCGCCGCGTTATATCATTCCTGAAAAGGGTAACAAAGGGATTCATCCCCTTGTTGTCAACGAAACGGTGATAAGTCTGAAACTGGCACAGCCGCAGGAAGCCCGCAGCATTTCCGTGTATCCTGCCAGTTTTCTGAGCGCCGATGCTCTGTTACAGGCTAAAATAGATGGTCAGTTTGTGCAGATAGATTCATTCCGTCTCAGTTGCACCTTTCCCATCCCTTCCTTAGGATACAGCCCTTTTTCTCCCTTTGTTTCCGCTTTTGCGAAGGTAGTCTCCGATGAATACCGTCTGGTAATTCGCAACCACAACCGTGCTGCTGCCATCGGACAAATCACGCTTTCTCCCACACCCACCTTAGACCGCTATCCCGAAAAAATGATGGCGCGTCTTTATCAGAACGCCAATCCACTGTGGACAGAATATAAATGGGCAACACAGCCGGAAAATACGGTGGATGAAAGTTTGCCGCGTCAAGACCAAATCATTGACCTCACGGATAAAATGGCGGCAGACGGAACGCTCACCTGGGATGTGCCCGAGGGCGAATGGATTGTATTGCGTTCAGGCATGGTGCCCAATGAGGTGTACAACTCGCCCTCCAAACCGGAAGACCAGGGCTACGAGGTGGATAAACTGACCACCGAGCACCTTCAACATCATTTCGACCATTTTATTGGCGAGATCATCCGGCGCATTCCATCGGACGACCGCCCCACGTTGAAGGTGGTGGTTGCCGACAGTTGGGAAAAAGGAGGCACCGGTTTCACCGACGGTTTCCTTGAAAAAATGCAAACTCGCTACGGTTATGATGCCACGCCATTTGTACCTGTTTATTCAGGACATATAGTGGGTACGCCCGATATTTCCGAGCGCTATCTGTGGGACGCCCGTCGTTTGAGCGCTGAAATCATTGGAAACAACTTTATGCCCGGATTTAAAGACGTGCTTCGCCCGCATGGATTGAGCACATGGATAGAAAACTATGGTGATTGGGGATTTCCGGGTGAGTTTCTGCTTTATGGCAAAAATACCGATAAGGTGGGCGGCGAATTTTGGACAGGCAGCAATGATATGCGTTGTGTGCGTGCTGCGGCTTCCTGTGCCCATATCTACAACAAGACGCAAGTGTATATGGAAGCCTATACCGGCGGCGGCGGCTTTTCCAATCATCCACGCACCCTCAAACCCTACGGCGACCTGGCTATGGCTTGCGGCATGAACAGTCCTGTGCTGCACGTCTATATTCAACAGCCTTATGATACGCTTAACCCGGGCATTGATGCATGGTTTGGCGTCGAGTTCAACCGCAAAAACACATGGTTCAGCCAAATCGACCAGTTTGTCACTTATCACAAACGTTGCGGGGTGATGCTGCAACAAGGTTTAAATGTAGCCGATGTGGCGTATTTTATTGGCGAGGACGTGCCGGTCAATACAGGATTGTGCATTCCCGAACTGCCCGCAGGTTACCAATTTGATTTTGTCAATTCGGATGTGATAATGAATGACATGGTGGTGAAAGACGGGTTGCTTACGCTGCCGCACGGCACCGTCTATCGGATGCTGGTGTTGCCGCCACTGGAAACCATGCGCCCTGAACTGTTGCAAAAAATAGAACAGTTAGTGGCAGCCGGCGCTGTCGTATTTGGACCCGCTCCGCAACGCTCACCCAGTTTGCAGGATTATCCGGAAGCAGATAAAAAAGTGAAAGCCCTGTCGAATAAAATGTGGGGCGACCTCGCTGCAAAACAGCGCAATTACGGAAAAGGACTCATTCTGAATGATATATCCTTGCAGGAAGCGCTTGCTTTGATCCACCTTGCGCCCGATTGCGGCTATCAGAGCGAAAATTTGGTATTCAATCATCGCTCTGCCGGTGATAAGGAAATCTATTTTGTAGCCAACATGAAAGATGCGGGCATCACCATCACCCCTGAATTTCGCGTCACAGGCAAACAGCCGGAATTGTGGAATCCTGCAACCGGCGAAATCAGGACATTGCCTGCTTTTGAACAGAAAAACGGCGTAACTGCCGTGCCCTTGCAGTTTGAAGCAAATGAAAGTATGTTTATCGTTTTCAGAAAAAAAGCCAAAGCGACCACCACCGATTTGGCTGCCAATTTCCCAAAATCGAAGACTGTAATCAATATTCAAACGCCTTGGACAGTGAAATTTGAGTCGGATAAAGTAAAACGCGGTCCCGTTGAGCCTGTCGTTTTCAACACTTTGGAAGACTGGTCGAAACACAGTGATGAACACATTCGCTTCTTTTCGGGCACAGCCGTCTATACCAACACATTCACCCTGCCTGCCATGGATGAACCGTCGAAATTAGGGTTAGACCTCGGCAAACTAAGCGCTATGGCAAAAATCAAAATCAATGGGCAAGAGGCTGGCGGAGTATGGACGCCGCCTTATCGCATTGAGATTGGCGCTTTTGTCAAAGAAGGAGAAAACAGCATCGAAATCGAAGTGGTTAATACATGGGTAAACCGTTTGATAGGCGATCAATACATCAGCAAAGAACAACGCCTGGTTGACAGTCGGCATAATCCATGGCGCAAAGAATCGCCATTGCAGGAATCCGGATTGTTGGGTCCGGTCACCATATTTGAAAATTTGTAAGCAAAATGGTTTTTTACATCAGATAAATGCGTATTTTTGTCCCCTAAAATATTAAAGAAATGAAAAGAGTATTGGTTCGCGTATTCGCAGTGTTTATAGTGCTTTCGCCATTGACAGACACCTCTATGATGGCGCAAAAAAAACAACAAAAACAGCAGCCTACCGATCGGCTCATGCTGAGTTTTCAAACCCGTGATGCGGCAACCGGCAAGGCTATCGTAACCCCTACCACATTGAACACCCGAAAAACGGCAATTATCATCATTGATATGTGGAATTCTCATTGGTGTATGACAGCCTCCGAAAGGGTATCAGCAATGGTGCCCCGAATGAATGCCGTTTTGGATGTTGCCCGCTCGTTAGGGATGCAAATAGTGTGGAATCCCAGCGATGTGGTGACTGCTTACTCCGGTTATCCGCAGTACGAGAGAGCAGTTGCGGTGGAACACCACCATGCGCCGGAACTTCGAGATGCGCTCACAACCAAATTCACTGCGCCGGGCGGTGGCTGTATGTGCGGACCCGGATTTCACTGCGGCGGCAATTATGGCTGGGATGCCATGCACCCCGATTTGATCCTTGCCGAAAATGACCTCATCTCCTCATCAACGGACGAAATCTATTCGCTGCTTTCTGCAAAAGGGATTACCGATATTATCTACATGGGCGTTCATACCAATATGTGTGTCTATGGCAAGCCGGGTGCGCTCTCATATATGTGGCGTGCAGGCTTCAACTGCATCCTTGCCCGCGACCTCAATGATGCCATCACGCTGTACAACCCCGACAAAGGCTACACGCCCGACACCGGTACCACCGAGATTGACGAAAACCTGCAAACTGCCGGTATCCCCAATATCAATATGGGCGAAGAGTTTCGCAAAGCGGGACTGATGAAAACCGACGTGCCGGTGGACTATGTGCGCTTTGTGCCATGGGGAAAGCCCGAACGTCCCTATCTGATGGAAAAAACGACCACCGTAACGCTCACTGCTCCCTGGTTGGACGGCGCCGAGATACGCTACACCACCGATGGCAGCGAACCAACCGCACAATCGTCCCTGTACAGCAAACCTTTGGAAATTTCGCAAACGCTTACGCTGAAAGCCGCAGCATTTCGAAAAGGCAAACAAGTCAGCCTGCCGAGCTATGCGTATTATGGGAAAATGCAGGCACAACGCCCCCCTCAACCGGATGTGTATCTCGAAGACCTCAACTACACGGTCAACGAATACCTGAAAAGTGTATCATCTTGTCTTTGGTATCCGCAAAAATGGCAGTCATTTGAAGGAAAGCCCTTGCGTGTCAGCGGCAAGACATACAGTCACGGAATGGGCTTCCGCGCGCCCTCATCGGTGCTGTATGATATCAAGCCGGAATACAAACGCTTTGTAGCCTTAGCCGGAATAGATGAAAATATGCTGGCACAAGACAATGGTCGCTTCATAGCCATCCACAGCAGCGTGGTGTTCAATCTCTTTATCGATGGAAATCTGGTAGCCGAAAGCCCTGTCATGCGCATTTCGCAGGAGCCATGGCGTTTCGACGTGGAAATCCCCCAAGGAAGCCGCAAATTGAACGTGGTATGCATGGATGCCGGAAGCCGCAACATCCTTGACTATGGCAACTGGGTGGATGCGGGATTTATAATAAATAAATGAATATTCCTGTCATAGAGTATCAACCGCAGGGTGCTATCAGGCGCTATCAGGAAAGGCGGCTTGTTGAAACTATGGATTATTTGGCAAGATTTTCGCCCTATTATCAGCGTCTGTTCAGGGAAAATCGCATCAATACGTCAAAAATAAAGACTTTTGACGACTTGCAGTATATCCCTTATACGGAAAAACACGCTTTGCAGTTGCATAATAACGATTTTTTATGCGTTCCGCGCGAAAAAATCATTGACTATATCACCACTTCGGGGACGCTGGGCGACCCAGTCACTTTCGCGATGACGGATGCCGACCTTGAAAGGCTGGCATACAACGAAAAAATTTCCTTCGAGTGCGCCGGAGCCAAACGTGGCGATGTATTCCAGTTGATGACCACCATTGACAAACGGTTCATGGCCGGATTGGCTTATTTTTTAGGTATTCGGAAACTTGGCGCTGGTATTATCCGCGTGGGCAACGGTATTCCCGAACTTCAATGGGACACCATTCAACGCATTCACCCCAACACCATCATTGTGGTGCCTTCGTTTATCCTTCGAATCATCAAATACGCAGAGGAGCACGGCATTGATTATCGCGCTTCGAGCGTCAAAAAGGCAGTTTGCATCGGCGAAAACCTGCGCGAACAGGATTTCTCGCTCAATCTGTTGGGCAAGAGCATCCGCGACAAGTGGGGCATAGAGTTGTACTCAACGTATGCTTCCACCGAAATGTCTACCACCTTTACGGAATGTGAGCATGGATGCGGCGGACATCATCATCCCGAACTGATTATCTGCGAATTGATTGGCGCCGAAGGCAATCCGGTGGCGGAAGGCGAGACAGGAGAACTGACCGTCACCACGCTTGGCGTGGAAGGGATGCCACTATTGCGTTTCAAAACAGGCGACCTCGCCCGCTTCCATTATGCGCCCTGTCGCTGCGGACGAACTACCATGCGCATCAGCCCGATTGTGGGCAGAATGAACCACATGGTGAAATATAAGGGCACAACTCTCTACCCGCCTGCTATTTTTGATGTGTTGGACAACACGCCCTACATTGATAATTATGTGATGGTGGTGTCCAATGACGAAACAGGCAATGACCACGTGTTGGTAAAAGTCGGATTGCGGGAACAGCCTGCATTTGATGTGCAGAAGGACGTTAAAGACCGTTTCCGCGCTTACATTCGCGTGGCGCCCGATGTGGAAATAGCACCGGCAGAAGAAATCAGAAAAATCAACACTCCCGATATCAGCCGTAAACCGGTTAAATTCATTGATAACAGACTAAATAACAAATCATTAAAATAACACATCATGGAAAATAAATTTGCAGATCTTTGTCCTTACACACAGGAAGAAATAGCCCCGGCGGTGAAACGTATCGCGCAAAGCGAACATTTTGAGAAAATGGCTGCCTTTGTTTTCCCTGACAGGAAGGTGGAAGACGTGCGGCAAATGGTAGCAAACATTACCTGTACGGATGATTTTCAAGCAAAAGTGATGTCTGAATTGAACAACCGGATCATTCAAAAATCCATCCGAAACTTCACATACGATGGATTGCAGCATATTGACCCGTCCAAGGGGTACCTTTTTGTGTCGAGCCACCGCGATGTCATGCTGGATTCGGCGCTGTTACAGCAGATTTTGTTCAACAACGGGCTGCGAACCACAGAAATCACTTTCGGCAGCAACCTCATGATGTCCCAATTGATTGTTGATATCGGCAAATCTAACAAAATGTTCACCGTTGTTCGTGGCGCCGGCATGAAGGATTTTTACAAAAATTCCTTGCTCTTGTCGGAATATATCAGGGATACCGTCACGCAGAGGCATGAGTCCGTTTGGATAGCCCAGCGAAACGGGCGCACCAAAGATGGCAATGATGCCACCGATCAGGGTATCATTAAGATGTTCCAGATGAGCGGCACTTCCGATGTGGTGCAATCCATCAGTGAGTTGAATATCGTGCCGATGGTGGTGTCCTACCAGATAGAACCCTGCGATTTGCTGAAAACGAAGGAGATATACATTAAAAAGAAGGAAGGGAAGTATGAAAAGCCTGCAGGTGAGGATTTTATCAGCCTCATGCAGGGACTTATGGATCCCAAAGGCGATGTGGATATCACTATTTGCGAGCCTGTCCGAAAAGAAGAACTGAATTTTCCCAATCTGACGAACGCCAATGACTTTTTCAAAAACGTGGCAAGCCTGATAGACAAGAGAATTCTTGCCAAATACAGGTTGAGCAACAACAATTACATTGCCCATGACTTGCGTTCGGGCAACAACCAATACGCCAAACATTACACCGCTGCCGACAAGACATTGTTCCTGCAACGCTACCATGCCGCATTGAATTTGCCCTTTGAGGACAAGGATTTGCTTTCGTCCATCTTTCTGGGGATTTACGCAAATGCGGTGGACAATACATCAGCAGACCAGACAGCGGCAAATTAGGGCAACATGACAGTTACTCCAAAAAAGGGGAAGTTGATATTGCCTTGCCAAAATATTTATCAACATTTTTTGGATTTACAATAAAAATGTATTACTTTTGCGGCGGTTTTTATCAATTTGAGGGGACGAAATCCCCTCTCTTTATATACTGTAAGGCATGATATCGAAAGATGATGTAAGGAAAATCGTTTTATCAGGCATTGAGGGAACATCCATCTTTCTGGTGGATGTGAAGGTGGATGCTTCCAACAGGATATTGGTGGAAGTAGATAAGCCTGAAGGCATTGCGATAGACGAATGTGCACGCATCAGCAGAACGATACAGGAAACGCTTGGCGAGGCAGAAGATTTCGATTTGGAAGTCAGTTCGCCGGGAGCAACCTGTAGTTTCAAAGTCATCGAGCAATACCGCAAAAACTGTGGTAGAGCGGTAGAGGTGATTTGCAAAGACGGACAAAAGCACAACGGAGTGTTGCAATCTGTTAGTGACGAGGGTATTATGCTTGAAGTAACGATAAAAACAAAGACAGCAGGGCAAAAGCGGCTTCATGCGGAACAGCAGGTTATGCCGTTGATGTTTAGCGATATCAAGTCAACCAAAGTTGTTATCAATTTTAGTTAATTTTAATTAAAACGATGGAAAATTTAAATTTGTTGGACACCTTTTCAGAGTTCAAAGAGTTAAAAAACATTGATCGTCCCACGATGATGAGTGTACTTGTAGATGTATTCAAAAGCACCTTGGCAAAACAGTACGGAACAGCCGACAATTTTGATATTATCATCAATATCGACAAAGGCGATTTTGAAATTTGGAGAAATCGTACTGTGGTGGAAGACAGTGAATTTACCAATGCCAATCTTCAAATTTCCTTGTCGGAAGCCAAAAAGATTGATGAGGATTACGAAGTAGGCGAAGAAGTCACCAACGAGGTGAAAATGTCTGATTTTGCCCGTCGTTCTATTTTATCGCTGCGTCAAAATCTTTCCGCCCGCATTATGGAACTTGAAAAGGGCAATATTTTTGCCAAATACCAAAACCGTGTCGGCGACATCATCACAGGTGAAGTGTATCAGGTTTGGAAACGCGAAACCCTGATTCTGGACGACGACGGCAACGAACTGATACTGCCCAAAAGCGAACAGATTCCTGCCGACCATTACCGCAAGGGCGACACATTGCGAGCCATTGTTTCAAAAGTGGAGATGCGGAACAACAATCCGCTGATTATCCTTTCGAGAACGTCGCCGGTGTTCATGGAACGCCTGTTTGAACTGGAAGTTCCCGAAATTTTTGACGGACTGATTACCATCAAGAAAGTGGTGCGTATGCCGGGCGAAAAAGCCAAAATTGCAGTAGAATCCTACGATGACCGCATCGATCCGGTTGGCGCCTGCGTTGGTATGAAAGGCTCGCGTATTCACGGTATCGTGCGCGAACTTCGCAACGAAAACATTGACGTTATCAACTTCACCAATAATATTCAGTTGTACATCACCCGCGCTTTGAGCCCGGCGAAAGTCATTTCCATCAAAGTGAACGAAGCCGAAAAGCACGTGGAAGTATTCCTGAAAGCCAGCGAAGTGTCATTGGCTATCGGTAAGGGCGGCTCAAACATCAAGTTGGCAAGCCAGTTGACAGGTTACGAAATTGATGTCTATCGCGAAGCCGAAGCCGTTGAAGATGAAGATGTGGATTTGGACGAATTTTCGGATGAAATTGAAAGTTGGATTATTCAGGCACTCAAAAATATCGGTTGCGATACCGCTAAGAGCGTTCTGGAACTGACTGTTGAAGATCTGGAAAAACGCACCGATCTTGAAGTCGAAACCATCCGCGAGATCAGACGGATTTTGGAAGCCGAATTTGAGTGATATGAGCAATCAAATTATATTATTCGGCGCAACGTTAGTTAATAAAAATGTGTGGACCTAAAATTACGGATGATGAATACGTAAACATTTAAAGTCAACACTTCATTAGATAAATATAAATATAGAAGAGTCAATATTATGTCGGAAGTGAAAGGAATCAGATTAAGTAAAGCAGCCTTGGAGTTCAATGTGTCCCAATCAAGAATTATTGAATTCCTAAAAAAGAAGGGGCATGATATTGACAGTAGCAGTAATCCCAATCCGAAATTACAGCCGGAGGCATACGACCAACTCGCCAAAGAGTTCAGTTCGGATATTAAAGCGAAGCAGGAAGCGCAACAGATTAATCTGAAAGGCTTTCGCGAAAAAAAAGGAACCATAGAAATAGACGATGTTGCCGAACCGTCTTTCCGTGAAACGGAAGAAGAAGACGAACCGGTAACGCTTGTCAAGGACACCTCTTCGGGCAAATTAACCCCTTTGGTTTCCATCCCGAAAGAGTCGCCAAAAGTGCTTGGCAAAATAGAGGACTTCATCAAGCCCGAAAAAAAGCAAAAACCCGAAAAAGCAAAACCAATTCAAATCAAAGAGCCACCACCGCAGCCGCAATCAAAACCTGAACCGGCATTGATAAAGGAAAAGCCCCAAAAATCGGAAGAGCCGGAAAAACCTCAAAGCAAACCGGAACCTGTGGTTGAGCCCAAACCTGAGGAAACAGTGAAGGAAACAGTCGTTGCAACGCCGGAAGCGCCTCCGGTACAACCGTTTATTCCTGTGAAAACCGAAAAATTGACAGGTCCTACCTTTACAGGCGAAAAAATTGATTTGGCATCGCTCAATCAAAAGACAAGACCTGATAAAAAATCCAAGCAAGACTTGGAAAAAGAGCGTAAAGCCCGATTGGAACGGGACCGCAAACTCAGGGTGCAGCAGCATAAGGAATCGCAAGCGGCAGCAGCCAAACAGGCGGAACAAAAGCGGAGCGGCAATGCGCAAAATGCAAAAGGCGAAAACGTTAAGCCAGAACACATTGGTTTGCCGAATATCAAACTGACCGGTCCGAAAGTGGTCGGAGAAATTTCTGTCGATTCCTCGTCATCCGACTTCAAAAAAGGAAAGAGGAAGAGAATCCATAAGGACGCCAAGGTGGATTTCGCCGCAAAAAAACCGGGCACTCAGCAGAGTAACTTTAAAAAGAAAAAACCGCTTCATGCGGAAGTCAACGACGAAGATGTACAAAAGCAGGTAAAGGAAACTTTGCTGCGTTTGACCACAAAAAGTTCAAAATCAAAAAGCGCCAAATACAGACGCGACAAGAGAGATGCTTTCAGCCAGAAGATGCAGGAAGAAGAAGAACAAATGCAGTTGCAGCATAATGTGCTGAAAGTAACAGAGTTTGTTTCGGTCAACGAATTGGCATCATTGATGAATGTTCAAGTCACTCAGGTGATTGCCACCTGTATGGCGATGGGCTTATTCGTATCCATCAACCAGCGGTTGGATGCTGAAACAATGGTTTTGGTGGCAGATGAGTTTCATTTTAAGGTGGAATTTATTGGAGCAGACGAGCAAAATTCATTGGTGGTAGAACAGGACAGCGAAGAGGATTTGCTTCCGCGCCCGCCAATTGTCACAGTGATGGGACACGTAGACCACGGTAAAACCAAATTGCTGGACTACATTCGCAATACCAATGTCATTGCAGGCGAAGCAGGCGGCATCACACAGCACATTGGCGCCTACACCGTCAAACTGGAAAACGACAAGCAAATCACCTTCCTTGATACGCCCGGTCACGAAGCCTTTACGGCTATGCGTGCTCGCGGCGCCAAAGTCACCGACGTAGCCATCATCGTGGTGGCTGCCGACGATGGCGTGAAACAGCAGACCATAGAGGCTATCAACCATGCCTCGGCAGCGGGAGTGCCCATTATATTTGCCATCAACAAAATTGACAAGCCGGACGCCAATCCCGACAAGGTAAAGGAAGAACTTGCCAATATGAATTATTTGGTGGAAGATTGGGGCGGCAAATACCAATCGCAGGATATTTCTGCAAAAGCAGGATTGAACGTGGATTTGCTGTTGGAAAAAGTATTGCTCGAAGCAGAAATGCTCGACTTGAAAGCCAATCCCAACCGAAAAGCCATCGGTTCGGTGTTGGAATCGTCGTTGGACAAGGGACGCGGCTACGTTGCCACCGTGTTGATACACAACGGAACTTTGCGCACGGGCGATGCCGTGCTGGCGGGTAATTACGCAGGACACGTCAAAGCAATGTATAACGAGCGCAACCTGAAAATTGACGAGGCAGGACCAGCCACGCCGGTGCTGCTCTTAGGTTTGGACGGCGCACCGCAAGCAGGCGACAACCTCAATGCCTTGGACGATTTCCGAGAAGCCCGCGAAATCGCCACCAAACGCAGCCAGTTGCAGCGCGAGCAAGGAATGCGCACCAAAAAACACATCACCCTCGACGAAATAGGACGTCGTATCGCTATCGGCAACTTCCAAGAATTGAACATCATCGTGAAAGGCGACGTGGACGGTTCTATTGAGGCACTGTCCGACTCACTCATCAAACTGTCCACTCCCGAAATTCAGGTCAATGTGATCCACAAGGCTGTCGGGCAAATTTCCGAATCGGATGTCTCTCTGGCTGCTGCATCCAACGCAATCATTGTCGGCTTCCAAGTGCGTCCTTCGCAGAGCGCCCGCAAATTAGCGGAACAGGAACAGATTGACGTCCGCATCTACTCTATCATCTATGATGCCATTGAAGAAATCAAAGCAGCGATGGAAGGTATGCTATCGCCCGAAATAAAGGAAGAAATTATAGCAACCCTCGAAGTATTGGAAGTGTTCAATATCACCAAGGTGGGAACCATTGCAGGCTGTATTGTCCGCGAAGGAAAAATCACCAGAACCACGAAAGTACGCCTTATCCGAGATGGTATAGTGATACATTCCGGAGAAATAGGCTCGCTCAAACGTTTGAAAGATGACGTGAAAGAAGTGTCTTCCGGTTACGAATGTGGATTGGATATTGCCAACTTCAACGATATTCAGGTAACGGACATTATTGAAGGCTATCAGGAAATAGAAGTGAAGAAAAAGTTGTAGAAGTGGGTTGTCTTGAACCTCGATTTTCATAAGATTATTAGGATTTACAAGATGATGCATTGTCTAACATCACAACTGTATCACAATGTATCACAATGTATCACAACTGCATCACAACGTATCACAGCTATTTCGATATCAGATAATTTGTGATTTGTTCAAAGTTGCCGTTGAAGGCGCCCTGATATCCAATCTTCATGCTGGCAGCGATGGCGGCGGATTCGCCAGATTGTTGCGGCGAGCAGCCTCTCATGCGTTGCAGGGTGTACACTGCCATGTAGGTGTCTCCTAAGCCTGTGGGGTCGGCAATGGTGGCTGGCGGGAATGCGGGAATATTTGCTTCTTCGCTGCGTGTGACGATGATAGATCCTCGATCGCCTTTGGTGATAACGATTTCGTCGATACCGCAGGCTATCATCTCGTGTGCAGCGGTGTTCAGGTCGTCTGCAGCGCCTGCAACTATGTAGCGTGCCTCGTTGTCATCGGAAAACAGCATGGTGAAACAGGCTGCAAACTCCCGAAAATCCACCCAGCGTTTCAGCGTCACTTTGCCGTTGGTCAGATGTCTCAGATAGCCCTGTGCTCCCAAAAACAGCGGTTTTTGAAAGGCAGCCAGCCAGCGGATTGTACACAGGGGAATGTCGTAAGGGCAAAGCGGTAGAATATACACTGCATCAAAGGATGGGATGTTTATGCCGTCCAAATGGGCAGGAAGGATAGGGTTGTCGTGGATATATGCCTGCTGAATGCGCGTATTGGGGTTGTTCTTGTCGGGATAGTTGTTTAAAAACTCCATGGTGTGCTCCGTCCACACCGGTATAACCTTTACGTCGGGGTGAAAACAGTCCAACAGGCTTTTGTCTTTGGGCGAAATGGTGACTATGGCTGTTACGCGAGCGCCGAGATGCGCCAATGCCGTTGACTGGTAATACACAGCGCCGCCGATGTGGTGGTAAGTGGCGCCGCTGTTGATAATAGTGTCTTTGGTTACAGGACCTGACAGGAGAAGTTGAGGATGGTTTGTCATGCTTGTAATATCTGATGGATGATGCCGGGCATTTCTTCCAAACCGGCAATAATATGGTCTGCTGCTTCCTGCGCGACCGTGGTTTCCCATTCCTGCCCTTTTAGCCATATCGTGCGGCATCCTGCGGCTTTGGCAGGAACAATATCTTTTGAATAGGTATCGCCTGCAACCACTGTTTCTGCGGCTTGGCAGCCCAACAGTTCAACGCCTTTCAGGAAAATAGCCGGGTCTGGTTTGCGAATATTCACCACTGCCGATTCTACCACGTATAGAAAGTAGTGGCGAATGTTATAGGCTGTGAGCACGGTGTTCAGATTGCCGTAGAAATTGGAAACCACTGCCAATGGGCACATTTGCGTTAATTGTTCCAACACGGGACGTGCCTTGTCAATGGTGCGGCGCACTAAGGCATCGCAAGCCGCCGTTATCTTTTCCGCAAGGGCAGAGGGCTGTAAGTCGAATGGAAGTGCGCCTTTGTGCAACAGATAATCCAATTGCAGCCGTATTTTTACACGAAGAGTTTGTTCAAAATCAAAGTGGGGCAAGATAAGTTGCTGAACGGCTACCGTGCGTTCGGCGAATTTGTAGGCTTCCCGAAACAAATCCCTGCTCACAGGCACTTTTTCCGCCTCATATTGCGCCCAAAACACTTCCGCCCAATGGATGCCATTGGTGTCAACAGTGCCTCCGTAATCGAGCATGATTCCTTTCACTGTGTTCATGATTGTGAAATGGGTTTGACTTGTTTGTTTCGCGGGCGGTACATCAGCAACAGCCCGACAAGTATCCAGAAGGTTTCGCGAATGCGGGTAATCAGGCTGACAGACACGCCCAAGCCCGATGCAAGCATCATTCCCTGAAAAGCCAGCAGAAAACCGCCTTCGCGTGTGCCCATTTGCAAAGGCGCGAAAAACAGGATATTGGCGAGGAGGGAAGTCACAGCAATGGCAACGACCGCATCAATGTAGGAAAAATCGCTCACGCCCAGCGCCATCACGATGAAATAAACTTCCAAACTTGACACAAAACGGGAAATGTATTCGAGGGAAAGCGATTTGACAAAATCTTTGCGCCGACAAGTGTATAATTCGGCTATTCGGGCATCAATATTCTGAATTTTTTCCTGTGTTTGCTCGCTTATCTGTTGCACTTGCCTGTTGAGAAAGGGGATTTTTCCGGCTATCCGCAGACTTTTCATCAACAATCCGTTGCGATAACCTTTGATGAAGAAGCCTACGCTCACCGCACACACAGCGATGATACCGCACACCACGCATATCACCGTTGTGGAAGGGCTTTCAAACAGCAGAATGAAGCCGGCAGCCGTTGCCCAAAACAGGAAATGCGACATAATGTGCATCATACTGTACAGAATGACCGCCGATGAAGCCTTTGCGCCGCCTGTGTACTGCCGCAATTCCAATATCCGGTAGGGTTCGCCGCCAAGTGCCACAAAGGGTGTGATGTAATTGATGGCATATCCGCTCACTGTCATCTGAAAAATGCGCAGAAAAGGCACGTGTGGTGTTTGTCCGTCGCGAATAATGGTGCGCCACGAGAGGGTATTGAGCAGATAAACCACTACCCATATCCCGATAACAGGGACAAACCACCAACCGGTCAGGCGGATATTGTCCAAAATAGTGCTCACACCGATTTTATATATCATGTACGACACGACTATCAAGCCTGTCAGAAGAAATATGGCACGAAATCTATTGTTTTTCCGGGGCATCTTTCAGTTTTTTGTAGAAATATTCGCTGATACGTCCCTGTTTCACAATCATGTATATGAGCATCAGATTCAACACCGTTAGTTCAAAACAGAAATACAACCATGGCATACGCAGAAATAAACTAACAAACAGCGCAATGACGCGAGTGTTGAAAGTCAGCATATTGGTATATTTCATCAGGGAAATGTTTTTTGCCCTGAACTCGTCCCGCAGCCATTGCGGCAACGCATCGCCGAAGCGTTCGCGGACATGTTTCAAAAATTGTTGCAGTCGCGGTGTCAGGCGCTCCTGTTGGCTCGTATAATTGATGTAGAACGTCATCATGATTTTTGGTACGAAATTTTTCGACCAACTCAGTTTTTTAAATTCGGGTATGAGTTGTTCGACATAGTCAACCTCGCTGTTTTCCTTCCCTTTGAGGAAATACAAGTGTATATTGCGGTAATAATCTGCCATAGAGGCTTGTTGTATGTGGCTTCCGCCAGCCAAAGCGCCCAATCCCCATATCCAAAATGCAAAACCTTCGTTCTGCAACCGGATACAAAGGGCGATGTAGATGGTGATAAACCACAGATTGCCCGCCATTCCGTCAAGAATACGCCCGATGCGGGTTTTATCGTTAGTCATGCGGGCTAACTGCCCGTCGGCGCTGTCAAGTGAATTGGCGATGACCAAGAGAATCATACCTGCCACATTGTAGCATAAATCACTGTAAGCAAACAAAATGCCGGCAGCAATGCCGATAAAAATGCTGGCTACCGTCACCGGATTAGGGCGGATGCCCAAACGACGAAACAGCAAAGCCCAAGCGTAGCCTATGGGACGATAAAGCCACAAATCCAGCGTTTCCTCCGTATCCGCAGATTTCAGCGTATCAGCATATTTAACCTTAGTTTGTTCCATTTTCATGGCTTTAAAAAAGTCACAAATATAATGAAATTAATGAATACGAAAATGCTTTTCTGCTGTTTTATTCTGACAGAGCACTACAGGGGCAGGTCAGGGAAATATGAATTTTTGTGGGCTAAATCTTTTTTATCCTTTTTTCATCTTTGTATGATGATTTTTTCGCAAAAAAAGATATAGCCGTTTTGTGGAAATAAAAAAGGCTGCCCGATTTCCGAACAGCCTTTTTAATTT
>JAITTD010000306.1 GCA_031287245.1 Bacteroidales bacterium | reverse complement strand
GTCGAGGATTCCGTTGCCATGTGCTATTGATTTCGCTCTTTCAGAGCAGTTTACAATCACACAAATCATCTTCCGAATTTATCGTTCATTCATTCCTTTGTACTTCATGATACATTAATTATAGGTGAAAATTTAAAAATTTGAACAATGGTTTTAAGTAATTTATCACCATGAATCACCATTGTATCACCATGAATCACAACCGTATAACTATTTATAACAACTGTATAACCTGTATTTTAGTATTTTGTATTTTCAAGAAAAAGTCATAAATTTGCAGAAAATTTAAGTTTTATAAAATGGATGCGTTAACAAAAACGTCTTTTCAATTTGCCGGACAGAAAAACCTGTATGTGGGCAAAGTTCGTGATGTGTATGATATAGCAGGCAAATACTTGGTGATGGTGGTCACCGACCGTATTTCGGCGTTTGATGTGGTGTTGCCGCGCGGGATACCCTACAAGGGGCAGGTGTTGAATCAGATTGCCGCCAAGTTTTTAGATGCCACCGCCGATATTGTGCCCAACTGGAAGATAGCATCGCCCGACCCGATGGCGACTGTCGGTCATCGTTGCGAGCCGTTCAAGGTGGAAATGGTGATTCGTGGATACCTGACCGGTCATGCATGGCGCGAATACAAGTCCGGCAAGCGTTCGCTCTGCGGCATTGCCCTTGCAGACGGAATGAAAGAGAACCAGAAGTTTGCGCAACCCATCATCACGCCGACCACCAAAGCCGACGAAGGGCATGATTTGGACATTTCGCGTGAAGAAATCATCGCGCAGGGACTGGTTTCCGCCGCCGACTACGCACAACTGGAGAACTGCACGTATGCGCTTTTTGAACGCGGCAGCCAAATGGCAGCCGAAAAAGGGCTGATACTGGTAGATACCAAGTACGAATTTGGCAAAAAGGACGGCAAAATATACCTGATTGACGAGATTCACACCCCCGACTCATCGCGCTATTTCTACGCAGCCGGTTATGCAGACCGCTTGGCTAAAGGCGAGCAACAGAAGCAACTTTCAAAGGAATTTGTTCGCCAATGGCTGATTGAAAACGGATTTCAAGGCTTGGAAGAACAAAAAGTGCCCGCCATGACCGACGAATACGTGACAAGCGTTTCCGACAGATACATAGAACTGTACGAAAATATTGTCGGCGCGAAATTCGACAAGGCGGATACCAACGATTTGGCAAAACGCATTGAAAAAAATGTCAGTGAATGTCTAAAAACGATTGCAGTTTGAAGAAGTAAAGAATTTTTAAAGTAAAAAAATGAATAAAATAATGCCAATAGTTGCCCTCGTGGCTTTCAGCGCGTGCACAACCACTGTGAAAAAGCCGGTATTTACAGGTGCTGCGGGCGAAGTGAAATTGATTACCCTTGACCCTGGTCATTTTCACGCCGCTTTGGTGCAGAAAAACATGTACTCGCAGGTGAGTCCTGATGTGCTGGTGTATGCGCCCGAAGGAGATGATTTGAACGAGCATCTGGCAAAGATTGTAGCGTTCAACCAGCGAGAGGAACAGCCCACCGCTTGGAACGAAGTCATTTATCAGGGTTCCGATTTTTTGGAGAAAATGATTGCCGAGAAGAAGGGCAACGTGATGATTACCGCGGGCAACAATGGCAAGAAGACCGCCTATATCAAAAGTGCCATTGACGCTGGCATCAACGTGCTTGCGGACAAACCGATGGCGATAGACGTCAAAAACTTTGAACTGTTGAAACAGGCTTTCGCCTCGGCTCAACAAAATGGGGTGTTGCTGTACGATATTATGACCGAACGGTTTGAAATTACTACCGTGCTGCAAAAAGAATTTTCGCTTTCGCCCGAAGTGTTTGGTGCTTTGGAAGACGGCACGCCCGAAAATCCTTCCGTGACAAAGGAAAGCGTGCATCATTTTGCCAAATTTGTATCAGGCGCCGCGTTGAAACGTCCGGCATGGTTCTTTGACGTCAGGCAGCAAGGGGAGGGCATCGTTGACGTAACCACGCATTTGGTGGATTTGGTGCAGTGGGAATGTTTTCCGGAAGTGATTCTGGACTATACCAGGGACATTGAAATCATTTCGGCAAAGCGTTGGGCTACGAAAATTAGCAAGGAACAGTTCCAACAAGTCACCAAACTTCCCGATTTTCCCGATTTTCTTTCCGCAGACGTTCGTAACGATACGCTCTACGTGTATTCCAATGGGGAAATCAACTACCGGCTGAAAGGAAAACACGCCAAAATAGTGGTGGTATGGAATTACACACCGCCAGAAGGCGCAGGAGACACGCATTATTCCCTGATGCAGGGTTCCAAAGCACGTTTAATCATTCGTCAAGGGGCAGAACAGGCTTACAAGCCCACGCTGTACGTGGAACCGGTGGAAAACAATTCTGCTTATGAAGCGACACTGAACAGTTATTTAACGAAAGTGCAGGAAAAATATCCGGGCATCGAATTGAAGAAAAACAACGCCGGATGGGAAGTGCTGACGCCTGCCAAGTATCACAACGGTCACGAGGCGCACTTCGGGCAGGTGACAGAACATTTTCTGCAATATTTGACAGACGGGAAACTGCCCGATTGGGAAGTACCCAACATGATTGCCAAATATTACACCACCACCAAAGCGCTGGAAATGGCAAGATAACGAGTTTCGAGTTTTGAGTTTCGAGTTTCGGGTTTCGAGTTTTGAGTTTCGAGTTTCGAGTTTCGGGTTTTGAGTTTCGAGTTTTGAGTTTCGGGTTTCGCAGTCCCGCAGGGACGACACTTTATTAACCGTAGATTTTAATCTACGGACAGGACAGGACAGGACAGGACAGGACAGGACAGGACAGGACAGGACAGGACAGGACAGGACAGGACA